>JAJPZD010000045.1 GCA_021204605.1 Prevotella sp. | reverse complement strand
GGCTGATTGTATGCATCCAAAGCATATTTTGCCACAACATTATCTTTTTCTTTGCAGATAAGCAGTCCTATTGTAGGATTATCACTCTCTGTCTTAAACTGGTTGTTGATTGCAGACACGTAAAAACTCAACTGTCCGAGGAATGACGGTTGAAAATTTTGTGCTTTCAACTCTATCACTACGTAGGCATGAATGTTAGTGTTGTAAAACAATAAATCCGGAAAGAATTCCTGACTGCCCACGGATAAGCGGAATTGTCTGCCCATATAAGAAAAACCCTTGCCAAGTTCCAAAAGAAAACGTGTTACGTTCTTTATCAGTTGATCCTCAAGTTCACGCTCATCATGTTTCTCCCTCAGATTGAGAAAGTCAAAATGATATGGGTCTTTTGTTATCTGTTGTGCCAAATCTCCCTCAACAGAAGGAAGGGTTGTGCGGAAATTTGTAATTGCCTTACCATCACGTTCGTATAAATCAGTACCAAGCCAATTAAACAGCACATCACGACTCCAATTGTTTTCCAATGTCTTCTTTACAAAGAAAATGGCTTTATTCACATCATCCTTACACTTGTCTATAATGCGACGGTGATGATCCCATGGTATGGAAAACAATATCTGCTTGTTGAAAACGTCCGCAGCTTGCGGACAAATTAGAACATATTCCGTAAATTATTTATCTTCAATACTTTAACTACAATTTCAAAATCGTCCGCAGGCTGCGGACGATTTTGGAACGTCCAATCTATTGAAATACTGCAATAGATGTTTTCAAAGTAATATTATAACAAAAATCATTTAGAATTATAGTAATAATTACAGAAAAGCCTAAGATATTTGGGTACTTTCACATATAAATATTATCTTTGTATTGTATTTCAACTATCATCATAGTCATATTTTTAAATCATGGTTCTTATAAGCAATCAAGAAACTTTTGCTTTACTAAAAAAAGAAGTAGAGAAAGGTAATTTAACGGCATATAACAATCTGGCGTTATGTTATTTTCAAGGCAAAGGTGTGGCTCAAAACCGTGCTGAGGCTATAAGATTATGGACAGTTGCAGCGAATCATGGTAATGTTTCTGCCCAATACAACTTAGGTCATGCTTATTATTATGGTGAAGGCGTAACACAAGATTGTGCGGAGGCAGCTAAATGGTGGCGAAAAGCAGCCGAACAAGGAAATGACGAAGCACAATACAACTTAGCATATTTATATTATAACGGTGAGGGTGTACCCCAGAACTTAGAGGAATCTGTAAAATGGTGGCGAAAAGCAGCTGAACAAGGACACGACGAGGCTCAATACAATCTGGCGACAAGTTATTACGAAGGTATCGGCTCCCCGCATAATCTTCAGGAAGCTATTAAGTGGTATCTTAAAGCAGCCGAACAGGGAAATGGGAATGCACAATACACCATGGGACAATGTTATTTATATGGCGATGGCGTAGCGCAAGATTATAAGGAAGCCGTGAAATGGTTTCGAAATGCCGCCGAACAGGGATATGCCGATGCTCAATATTCATTGGGATTGCGTTATCTTAATGGTGAGGGCGTGAGAAAAAACTATGCGGAAGCCACAAAATGGTGGCGAAAAGCAGCTGAACAAGGACACGACGATGCTCAATACAATCTGGCTATCAGTTATCAGGACGGTAAAGGCGTGGTTAAAGACCAAAAGGCTGCTAGCAAGTGGTTTCGTAAGGCTGCCGAACAAGGGATTGTAGAAGCTCAATTTAATTTAGGGGTAAATTACCTTTATGGTGACGGCGTGCCTCAAAGCGATAATAAAGCTGTCAGATGGTTAAAGAAAGCTGCCCGGCAAGGAGACATAGAAGCACAGGAAATTTTGAAAGATTTAGATAATAGTATAATTGACTTATGGCATCATTGAAAATAAAAATTCCAGAAGACATTAAGGCTGGATTAAAACTTTTTGAACTAATGGCTGAACAGGGAAACTTGGGCGCACAATGCTGTATCGCACAAATGTTTTTCGAAGGACGGTTTTACACTCAAAACTATGTGGAGGCGGTCAAATGGTGGAGAAGAGCAGCCGAACAAGGTGATCCTTGTGCCCAATGCGACTTGGGACAGTGTTACTATAATGGAGATGGTGTTGAACAAGACAAGGCAGAGGCTGTCAAATGGTATAGGAAATCAGCTGAGCAGGATTATGCCATAGCGCAGTATCTCTTAGGCCTATGTTACGACAACGGTATTGTAGTTGAAAAGAATATTGATGAGGCAGTAAAATGGTATCGAAAAGCTGCAGAACATGAATATCCGGAGGCTCAATCTGCATTAGGCTCATGCTACCTTAGTGGTGAAGGTGTGCCTGAAAACGATGAGGAAGCCGTGAAATTGTTCAAGAAGGCAGCAGATAAATATTGCCCTGAAGCAGAATACAAATTAGGTGTTTGCTATGCCGAAGGTATTGGCGTGCGCAGGAAAAAATCAGAGGCGGTCAAATGGTATAGGGATGCAGCAAAACATGGGTATGCCGATGCCCAATTCAGTTTCGCAAAATGCCTTTTCGAGGGCTTTGGCATTCCCGTAAACCCTGAAAGAGCCGTAAAGTGGTATAAGAAAGCTGCAGAACAGGGCCATCAACCTGCACAGGAAGTGCTCAAAAGCATGGGCTTAGCAGAAAAGTAAAAGATTATTGAATATATAAAGAAAAGTTTAATTTATAAGTTGTAGAAAATCAAACATACAATGACAATATATTTTTCACCTGAATATTCAGGACAAGTTTATATTAAACCAAATGTTGGTAATGTGATGATGGATACGGTTGTTGTAAATACAATCGGATTAATCAATATGCTTGAGCTCCGCTTGGGACTTCATTATAATGAAATCACATCGCAAAGGCGTATGGTCCTGTATTATGAGGCAATGAACCAATATATTAAAGCCAACCCTGGCAATATCATGGCTGCTTCATTCAAGGCATCAGGTCTGAGTACCGCAAAGGCTTTGTTAGCTTGGCGTGATGAGTTAAGAATGGCACAATGGAATTTCGAGGGGAAAGAAATAAGTCGGCGTTTGAAAACCATTATTGAGATTGAGGATATTTTCAGCATAAAATGTGGATATGACCTTGCGGAGAGAATCAGAATTGTGAAAGACAAAATCGAGTTTGAAAAATTGGATTGCAAGGATATGACTATTGTAATACCTTTTGACATTACTTGTTTTAAACCAATCATCAAGGAAATGATAGAAATACTGAAAGACAAGGGTGCAAATGTAAGGCAACTGCAAGTGGCTGATGATACAGGCAACAATTTGACTAAAATCCGTAAAATGTTTTTAGAAAAAGGAAAAGAGAAAATTACCTTAAACCCTAATGACGAATCTTTCTTAATTTACAATTTCCCTGATGAACATGCTGCTGATGAATTTTTTGCTGTCACTGGTGACGATATGGCAAATGTATGGATAAATGAAAACAACAAGCAAATGGATAATTGGCTGTCGCTGATGAACAAGCCCCTAACAGGTTCTGTTGTTGATAACTGTTCCCCACAGGTTACACAGTTGTTTATCACTGGGATTTGCTTGTTTGAATCACCATTGAATGTCAAGACGTTGATTGAATGGTTGAATATACCAATACACCCTATCGATAGTTATACACGCATGATGTTGGCTGAAAAAATTATGTATGAAGGTGGTTATCGGAACAATAAATGCCAAGAGATTATAAACAGATATATTTCGGGTGATTATGTCTATCTGAATGAAGAACAGCAAAATCTTTCTGAAAATGAACAGATTTCAATTCGCGATAAAGACACGGAAAAGAGGAAATATTTGGCTGATGTCTTTTTGCCACCTATGGAAATTGAAAGTTCGGATAACATCAAAGTACAGAAACTAATGAATTTCGTTAAGGAACTTGGTAGCTGGTCCCGGCAAATGGCGATGTTATTTTCTATAAAAAACAAGAACAGTTCATTGGTAGAACAATTTCATTGTGTAACGGTAATGTGTGATACTTTAATAACTTTGCTGGAAACAATCCTTACAGATAAAATAGATTATCATACTATTGAATTATGGATTAATACAATATATAGGGGAAACATGTTTTCACATGCTTTTTCACAAGCATACTGCCGTTGTGTAGTGAGTGCACCAAATAAAATTATCTCGAATCCAGACAGAACAATCTGGTTGGAGTTCGAAGGTGAGGAGGCTCACAACATGGAATGTTCGTTCTTAAACCCTATTGAACAGGAAATCCTTACTGATAATGGTTGGATTAAACCTTGGAATGATAGTGATGAGCATCGCTACAATGAATTGAATTTATTGTTGCCATTCATCTTAACAAAGAGACAATTGATATTGGTAGTCTGTAATAGAAGAATGGGGGAGGAAACAGAAAAACATCCATTGATGGTGCAGTTGGAGCAACAAATAGAAAACTTGGGAAATATCACACGTCACCCAAATCTTGAAATGTCGCATTTAATGAAAGTGGAACCTGTGAATAATAGTAAAGGTTTGCCTGAAATTCAATTTAACAATGCAGAAAAAATCATTTGGCCAAAACATCTTAGTCCTACAAATATGGAAACATTGGTGGCATATCCTTTGGATTTCTTAATGCAGTATCTTTTACATATTGAACCCGGATTGTATTATCAAATGGCGGATGTTAAAACCACTATGGGTAATGTGGCTCATAAGATTATAGAGAAATTGTTCGCCCCACGGAATGGTAAACGTACATCTGAATCAGAAGAGATTGCTGCACGCATTAGAAATGAATATGAAACTGTGTTCGATAAAACTATTGAAGAAAAAGGCGCGATTCTTCTGCTTTCGGAAAATAAATTGAAAGAGAAACTGCTTCAAGAGCAACTACGTAGTTGTTTGGATGTACTATTAAAGATAATCAACGAAAACAATCTGAAAGTAACTGGTTGCGAAAAGTACGTTGAAACAGATATGAAGTTTGGCTTGGCTCCTGAAAAGAATACTGATATGCTCGGTTTTATTGATATGACATTAGAAGATGAAATAGGCAATCCTGTTGTTTTGGATTTCAAATGGACTTCATTCCCTATATATTTTCAAGATTTGATTAAGGAAAACCGTTCTGTACAGTTGGAATTTTATCGACATTTATTGTCTGTTACTAATAAAAAAGAAGTAAAACGTGTTGCATATTTTCTGATGCCTATGGCACAGCTCTTTAGTAAAGAAAAGTTCAATGGAAGTAATTGTACCCAACTGACACCAAAGAACGAGAATGATATAGTGACGCAATTAACAAATTCTGTTCGCTATCGTAAATGGAAAATAGACAACGGAATGGTTGAAACTAATGGGTCATTTGATGAATTACAATATGTTGTAGATACTAACGAAAATAACCTCTTTCCTTTAAAGAAAGACGAAAAAGAAAATATTAAAAAAGAAAACATTTTCTCGAATTATAGAATCTTTAATAATTAATAAACATGGAGAATGTCACATATTTCAATGCAGGTGCAGGAAGTGGAAAAACTTATACCTTGACACAAAAGTTAGTGGAATTAATTCTCAATGGAGTAAAACCGGAACAAGTTATTCTTACTACATTTACCACAAAGGCGGCATCAGAATTCAAGGAAAAGGCAAAAGCCGAATTATATAAAGAAGGCTTGTATGATTCAGCCACACATTTAGATCAGGCAATGATAGGAACAGTGCATAGTGTTTGTCAGCAATTCATAGGAAAATATTGGTTTCACTTAGGACTATCCCCAAATATGAATGTAATGGCTGAGGAGGACACTCAATATTATCTCTCTCAATCTCTTGCAGAACTGCCAACAGAAAATGAGCTTCATTTATTACACGAATATTGCATGAAATTTGATGTAAGAGAAAGGCAAGGCTTCTTTGTGGGGGATCTTGATTATGATTTTTGGCAAGGTCAATTAAAGAAAATCATTGAGTTTACTACAAATTATGAGATTGATGATTATGCTTTTAGCGAGAAAAAATCGCTTGAATTTGTACGTGGATTGATGGATGAATCTTGTACAGTAAATATCAGTGATGAGGAATTGGAAAAAGTATTGGATGAGGCTGAACTTCGCATACAAAAGAATGTAGAAAGGTATAATCTGCTACAACAAATAAGAAGAGGTAGAGATAAAAAAACCATTGCTTGGTATAAGTTGGTTTATAATACTTTTAAAGCTAAATATGGAGAGACTATACGTAAAGAATCTTCTAAAATATGGCTGACTTCTGAGATATATAATTTACAGGAAAAGTATATCAAATTGATGTTCAAATTGGCAAAACGATGGAAAGACCAGTTTGCACATTTCAAAATAGAGAAGAACCTGCTGGATTATAATGATATGGAGAAATATATGCACCAACTGATGCAGGATCCTGAAGTGGCGGCACAAATTAAAAAATCTTATCGATATCTATTTGTGGATGAATTTCAGGATTCATCGCCTATCCAAATGAAAATCTTCGTTGCATTAAGTGATTTGATGGAACACAGCTATTGGGTGGGTGATTATAAACAGGCAATTTATGGTTTTCGTGGTAGTGACATCGAATTGGTGAAAACAGTAGTTGACCGCATATATTCTGGAAAAGATGGATGTGACATAAAGACATTAGATACGAGTTATCGTTCTCTTCCAGATATTGTTGAGGTGAATAATGCAGTATTTACTAAAACTTTTGCTAATGTACTCGACTTTAACAGTATTCATCTGAATACACATAGAGAGAACAGTGATAATGTGGTCAGTCTGCGTTATTTTTTCATGAAAGGACAAAAGGGCATTGCTGCACACGTGTTAAAGTTGATTTTGGATGGAGCTAAACCTTATGAAATTGCAGTGTTGGCTCGCAGTAATAGTGAACTTGATAAAGTGGCTGATTCTTTGAAACAATTCAATATCCCTGTCAACCGTGCAAATATACCTTTGATTGAATCTGTTACTTTTCAATTGGTAATGGCATTATTGAAGATAATGAGCAACAGAAATGACACTTTAGCGAAAGCAACAGTAGCTTTCTTGACAGAAAATGGCTATTCAACCAGTAGGATAATTGAAGAAAAGTTGGAAAATCCCTCTCCAGATATCTTTTTGTCCAATACGCCTTTAATAACCGGATTGCTTACGTTAATTCCGAAACTTCAACATCAATCAATTGCTTCGATGGTTGAAAGTCTCATAATCGAACTGGACCTATACAATGTGGTGAAACGTATGGAAGATCCTTCATTTGGCGCTTCTTGTTTACAAACCGTCATTGAAACTGCTTGCAGCTATGAAGAACATAGTATTCAAATGAATTTACCTGCCACCATTAATGGTTTTATTGACTATATATATGTTGTTAATCCGAAAAGCAAAGGGAATCAAAATGGAGTGCAATTGCTTACTTATCATTCTGCTAAAGGCTTACAGTGGAAATATGTCATATTAACATCATTAAATAATCACCCTGCTGATGAACAAAAAATAATCAGGAATGAGATTTTTGGCGTACATTTTGACCGCATTTTAAAACATTCTGATGAAAGTACATATTATCCCAAAATTTACATTCGACTCATTCCATGGGTGTATGGTTCAGAACCAAACATTAATATACCCGATGTGCTTAAAAATAGGGTTTTGAATTCTGAATTGTTTAAACGTTCATCAAAAGCAGCATTAGCGGAGGCTAATCGTTTAATGTATGTGGGTATGACAAGAGCAATAGATGTGCTTTTGCTCCATATTGATATGGATGCCCAGAAGGAAAGTAGTAAATACCCCCTTATGTGGTTTAAGGATATTGGACTTGAAAATGTTGGCTGTATGGAGCCTAAAAATAAATTGTCGTCTCCTACATTAAAAGAATGGGATATACTTGGTGTAGAAAAATTATTCTCTGATTATACGATATACCAGGATTTGGAGAGCCTTCCTATATACAAAGGCGATAATAATGACTATACACAATATATGCAGAGTATTCGTCCTGATACAGTGAAAAAACAGTTCTTGCCCAAACATGTTTCACCAAGTGAAATAAATACATACAAGGGAACGGTGCTGTATTCAAAGCGACTTGTAGAGCGCATTCCTTTTGGACAACAACCTTCGGATATGGCTATAGTTGGAAATTGTATCCATCAAATATTTGCTGTTATAGAAGATTTGCCCATAAGTGATATAAATTTGAAAGAGATAATTAAGAGTTATGGACTTGAAAATGTTCTTACAGATTTGAATTCTATTAAGCAGGCTTGGAAAAATTTGAAAAATTGGTTAACAAAAAAATTTGGTAAGGCTGTCAAAACATATCATGAGCGACCTTTCAGAATGGAGCGGGATGGCCAGATGATTGTAGGGTGCATTGATTTCGTATGGGAGACAACAAAAGGAGTGATTTTAATTGACTTTAAAACTTGTCCTATGGTAGAAAAGCATATTCTCAATGAGGATTCGGAACATTATGCCGGCTGGTATGCCGGTCAGTTGAACGCCTATTCGGATGCTCTTGAAGCGGCAAAAGAAAAAGTTCTAAAACGATTTATCTATTACCCTGTTAACGGAATTATTGCAGAGATAGGACGATAAACGAATTTTGGGGCTCGCCCGAAATCTTGCTATATATATACAAAAAAAATTGATTGTCTCACGACAACCAATCTTTATTAACCTTAATAATCTAATACCATGAAAAACACGATGCAAATATAAAGCGCATTATTGGTATTTCCAAATAAATTCAGAATAAAAATTCGTCTTTTAGATTTTTTTAAGTTGCAAAGGGCAATAATAAAACAAATGCAAAAAAATCAGGCTTTTATTCCGGTATCTCACGTATTGTGAATTTGCGCAAGTCGTAATAACTGCCGTTATAGATATTGAAATCCACATACCCCTTTATGCCCGGCAGACGCCCGGCATCTGTGTGCTGCCAGAACTTCCACGCCCCGTTGTATTCTATTTCGTCAACATAGTAGTGCGCAATCCAATATGGATAGTCGTCAAACACTTCCGTATTGAGATATTCATTTTTAAATTTATAATAAGTGTAAAGTATCGGCTTCACATGATATTTATCCTCCACAATATGCAGCCACGTCAATATGTCACGCTGAAAGTCCTCCACACTCTGCTCTTTCGGCTTATGCTCCACATCAAGGACAGGAGGCAAATCGCCGGCAGTAAGTTGCACATTATTGAGGAAGAAATAAGCCTGCTCACGGGCAGATGACTTGTTGCTCCAGAAATGATAAGCGCCACGGATGAAACCATACTCCCGCGACTGCGTGAAATTATCCTCAAACTTAGGGTCGATGCTGCCCGTACCCTCCGTTGCCTTGATAAGCACGAAACGGATAGGACACT
>JAJPZD010000287.1 GCA_021204605.1 Prevotella sp. | reverse complement strand
CATCATCCAACTGTCCGCTAAGTATCTTCTTGCCGTCTATCTCACAGACATTGGATATAAGACGATTCACCAACTGCACATTGTTCATCTCAAGAGAGAAAAAGGCTATCGGACGATTGTTGTCAACAGCGACATTCTTCGCAAGCGACAAGGCGAAGGATGTCTTTCCCATTGCCGGCCGCCCCGCGATAATTATCAAATCACTCTTCTGCCAGCCTGCGGTGTAATCATCCAACTTGCCATATCCTGTCGGCAAACCTGTCAGTCCTCCTTCATTGGATGCGGCATTCTGCATTATCCCAATCGCTTCCTTGATAACTGGTTCTATCGGGGTGTAGTCCTTGCGCATGTTTTTCTGCGACAACTCAAACAAAGAGCCCTCTGCCTCCTGCATCAGTTCGTCCACGTCAACAGTCTCGTCAAAAGCCTTCGTCTCTATAACACCGGCAAATGAAATCAACTGGCGTGCCAAGAACTTCTGCGCCAATATCTTCGCATGGTACTCAATGTGTGCAGACGATGCCACATGAGAACTCAAATCCATGATGTAGGTCGGACCTCCTATTTCCTCCAACGTGCCTTGCCGCTTCAATTCCTCTATCACTGTCATTATATCTACTGGATTCTCTGACATGTTCAGGCTCTGCACGGCCTTGTATATGTTCTGGTGATGTGGCTCATAGAATGTCTCAGGACGCAATATCTCACTTACTACCGAGAACGCATCCTTGTCTATCATCAATGCTCCTAAAACAAGCCGTTCTATATCCACGGCTTGGGGCTGGATATGCGCATATTCGTTGTCTATCTTCGCATTGTTCTTTTTTTGCGGCATACTTAATATAATGTGTTTTTGTAACTATCTCTAATTTATGTACAGATGAAAACTAATTAATGCAAAATTACATATTATTCTCCATTATCATACAATTTAGAATATCAAAAATAGTTATATTTTATATCAACTTATTAACATGTTCGAATATCCTTGTGCAAAAATAAACTTGGGCCTTAATGTGGTAAGCAAACGTTCCGACGGTTACCACAACCTTGAGACAGTGTTCTATCCTGTCAATTTAAAAGATGTACTGAATATAAGAAAAACAGAAATTGACATTACACAAGCTCATCCATGTTCTCTTTGCGTAAATGGTATCAACATCGAATGTGATACGAATATCAATCTTGTGGTAAAGGCATATAACTTGCTGAAAAAATGTTTCCCTTCTTTTTTAACTGATGTAAACATAACTCTTACTAAAAACATCCCAACGCAAGCTGGATTGGGCGGTGGTTCTTCTGATTGCGCCTTCACTATTACTTCATTAAACAAATTGTTTAACTTGAATATGTCTGTTGCTGAAATGCAACAAGTTGCGTCTAAATTAGGTGCTGACTGCGCTTTCTTCATCAACCCTGTTCCCTCATACGCCACAGGCATCGGGGAACAGCTCGAACCAGTTGACATTGATTTAAGTGATTTCTCAATCGCCATAGTGAAACCACCCTTTGCAATAAGCACCAAAGAGGCTTTCTCTCTTGTCTCCCCTAAAAAAACTGTTAAATGTTGTCGCGACATTGTCATGCAACCTATTGAGACGTGGAAATATGAATTGTTTAACGATTTTGAACAGAGCGTGATGTTCTCTCATCCTGAAATTGCGAAAATAAAACAAAAACTGTATTCCCTTGGCGCTCTCTATGCCGCCATGAGTGGTAGCGGCAGCGCACTGTTCGGCATCTTCCATACCCCACTATCCAACCTTGCCGAGACATTCCCCGAATGTTTCACCGCAATCGTTTAATTGGAATCATCTTCATTATTTGAAAATCACAACAAACAGAATGACTTCCAATTCCCAGTTTTCAATTTAAAAATTCTTCGAGTTCTCATTATTGATAAATTCTTCTACAATGTCATGCAAGAACTTATACCCTTCTTCTGTACAGCAACCACGCATGTGAAGAACCATGAAGGTGTATATTATCTCTTTCCATGAGTATTTCTGGTATATTTTATTTTGCATAACATAGTCCATCGCCGCATCTGACATACAGTCAACGATGTCATAATTAAGGTCGTCCCTGAAATATCCATGCTCAATACACCTCTTGATGAATTTTGATGTGTTTTCCCTTTGTTTTTCTTTGTTCTCCTGAACTAATGCTACTATCTTTGAATACTTGTGCAGGTCAGTGAAAAATTGTGCATTGGTTGCTGTAAGGTCATCCAGCCTAAGCTTCAAAGCGTATGTGATTATGTTCATCTCGTTCTCCTGTGTCTCTGCATACTCAGTTATCTTCTTCGTCCTCATGTCAGATTCAAACTTTATACACTCCACAAGCAAATCTTCCTTGTCGTTATACAGCTCATATAACGTGCGCTTCGAAATACCAAGCACATTGGCAATATCATCCATCTTGACAGCACGTACCCCGTTTTTCTTGAAAAGCGGTATCGCCGCCTCAAGGATTTTCTGTCTTAAACTTTCACGGTAGGCTGTCGTATTACCAATTTGACGCATAAATTGTTATTTTCTGCAAAGATAGTGATTTATTTAAAAAAATATCTTTGTTTACGCTAATTTTTATTATATTTGCATGGCTTTTTATGCGAAATTTTATTAGTAATACTATAAAACAAGAAAACATTCGTCCTATGGTAAAAATCACAAAAGAAGCCGCTCTTGAATATCACTTGAGTGGTAAACCGGGAAAAATTGAAGTAAAACCGACAAAACCGTACAGTACACAGACTGACCTCAGTCTGGCGTACTCACCTGGCGTAGCGTTTCCGTGTCTCGAAATCCAAAAGGATGGCGATGACGCTTATAAGTACACATCAAAAGGTAACCTCGTCGCCGTAATAAGTAATGGTACGGCAGTGCTCGGACTTGGCGACATCGGCGCAATGAGCGGTAAGCCTGTCATGGAGGGTAAAGGGCTTCTCTTCAAGATCTATGGCGGTATCGATGTGTTTGACATTGAGATTAACGAGAAAGACCCGGAGAAATTCTGCGAGACAGTGGAAAGGATAGCACCTACTTTCGGTGGTATCAACCTTGAGGATATCAAGGCTCCAGAATGTTTCTACATCGAGGAACGCCTGAAAAAGACCCTCGATATCCCTGTAATGCACGATGACCAGCACGGCACGGCTATCATCTCCGCCGCTGGTCTGAAAAATGCCCTCGAGGTGAACGGCAAGAAAATAGATAAAGTGAAAATCGTTGTCAGCGGTGCCGGCGCAGCAGCTATATCATGTACAAAACTGTACATGGCTCTCGGCGCAAAGAAAGAGAATATCGTGATGATCGACTCTAAAGGTGTCATCACGGCCGACCGTCAGGGCCTGAACGAACAGAAAAAACTGTTCGCAACCACACGTAAGGATATACACACCCTCGCAGAGGCCGTCAAGGGGGCTGACGTTTTCGTCGGTCTGTCTAAGGGCAACATCCTCACCAAAGATATGGTACGCTCCATGGCCGACCAACCTATCGTGTTCGCTTTGGCAAACCCTGTTCCCGAAATCTCTTTCGAGGATGCAATGGAGAGCCGTCCTGACGTGCTCATGAGTACCGGCCGCTCTGACTATCCCAACCAGATCAACAACGTCATCGGCTTCCCGTATATCTTCAGGGGCGCACTCGACGTGCATGCCTCTGCCATCAACGAGGAGATGAAGATGGCAGCCGTAAACGCTATCGCCGACCTCGCCAAACAGCCTGTTCCCGATGTTGTCAACGATGTCTATCATGTCAACAACCTTACTTTCGGCCCTTCTTACTTCATTCCGAAACCTGTTGACCCGCGTCTTATCACAGAGGTGTCCGCTGCCGTAGCTCAAGCTGCAATAAAGAGTGGCGTAGCACGCACGACGATAACCGACTGGGAGGCATACAAGAACAAGTTGCGTGAAATGCTCGGCCAGGAATCGAAACTTACACAGAAATTATACGACACCGCACGTAAACACCCACAACGTGTGGTATTCGCAGAGGGCACACACCCCACCATGCTCAAAGCTGCTGTGCAGGCCAAGAACGAGGGTATCTGCTACCCTATCCTTTTGGGTAATGACGAGCGTATAGAGAAATTGGCTAAAGAACTGGAATTGAGCCTTGACGGTGTTGAGATTGTAAACCTGCGCCATGACAACCAGAGTGAGCGCCGTGAGCGCTACGCAAAAATTTTGGCAGACAAACGTCAACGACAGGGCTACACGTTCCAAGAGGCCAACGATAAAATGTTCGAGCGCAACTATTTCGGCATGATGATGGTTGAGACAGGCGATGCAGACGCATTCATCACCGGTCTTTACACCAAATATTCCAATACTATCAAGGTCGCAAAAGAAGTTATCGGTATCCAACCTGGCTACAAAAACTTCGCCACTATGCACATCATCAACACAGGTAAGAATGTTTACTATATCTCTGATACGCTTATCAACCGCCGCCCTGATACCGACGTGCTTATCGACATCGCGCGCATGAGCGCCTCTGCCGTAAGGTTCTTCAACGAGGAGCCGAAAATGGCGATGATTAGCTACTCCAACTTCGGTACTGACGACTCTGGCAGTCCTACCGTTGTCCACGCCGCCGTCGAGGAGCTCCAAAAGCGTTATCCTCACCTTGCCATCGACGGGGAGATGCAGGTCAATTTCGCACTCAACAGCAAACTGAGGGATGAAAAATACCCATTCTCTCGCCTGAAAGGTAAAGAGGTGAACACTCTCGTTTTCCCCAACCTTAGTTGCGCTAACAACATATACAAACTGCTACAGAGCGTTGACAACGACGTGGAGATTATCGGCCCTATCCAAATGGGACTTAACAAACCTATACATTTCACCGACTTTGAGTGCAGTGTCCGTGATGTCGTCAACATCGTCTCCGTCGCCGTCCTCGACGCTTACGTCCAGAAAATCAAAGAAGGTATAGGCACGTTCTAATTGCCCTTATCTCAATTACATAAAAGAGTGTATCTCACCGGTACACTCTTTTCGGTCTTACAAACAAAGATTGAATGTCGTATCTCCTAACGATTGCAGCATAAATCGTTTGGTGAGTTTAAACAATGATTTGGATGACTTTTACGAACTTCTTTACGACCAATGGCAAACCATTACCCAAGATGATTATAACATATTCGGGCAACAACTCAACATCATGCTAAAAGCCATCAAGAAGTTATTAAATGTCTGCAAAAAACTTCCTCATGAGTTCACACTTGACAATGATATAGAAAATTTAACATGAATTATTCTGCTATCCACGAAGTCAACAGCGACATCATCAATTTCAAAATTAAATTGTCTAAAGACACAGAAATGAAAGATCTGATGAACAAGGCTTCATAGGTGTTGTCATAGCCCACAAACCATAATTTTGATAATCTTTAAAGTAAAATTTATACTTGCATATCGGATATTTTTTTGTATTTTTGCATAGTATTATATCTTACATCCATTTAAAACGAAACATTATGAAAAAGTCAATACTGCTTTCCGCACTCACGCTACTTGTTTGTTTATACGCATGCGCACAACCGAAAGTACAGGCAGAAGAACAACAGAATGAGCCTTCCAAAGTGTATTTCACAAAGGAAATTTCTCCCGAATCACTGCTGAAAATATACAAGGCTCTCGGTGTTGAGGCTAAGGGACGAGTGGCCGTTAAGATAAGTACCGGTGAGGCCGGCAACAACAACTACCTTAAACCCACACTGATACGCAAACTTGTTGAGGATGTCAAAGGTACGATTGTTGAATGTAATACTGCATACGCTGGTATGCGGAATACTTTTGAGGCTCACTGGCAAACTATCCACGACCATGGGTTTGACTCAATATTCACAGTAGTCCTCATGGACGAAAAGGGAGACATGAAAATTCCTGTGAAGGACCAGTCGCACATCAAATATGACATCGTGGGCAAAGACCTCGCAAACTATGATTTCATGATCAACCTCGCCCATTTCAAGGGTCATGCCATGGGTGGTTTCGGCGGTGTACTGAAAAACCAGTCTATTGGTGTTGCTTCTTCGGCTGGCAAGGCCTATATCCATTCCGCAGGTGTCACGGATGATCCAGAAGAATGTTGGGGCAAGATAGCTGAACAGGATGACTTCCTTGAAAGTATGGCTTCTGCTGCTCAAGCTGTTGCGGATTATTTCAAGGGCAATATAATATATATAAATGTGATGAACAATATGAGCGTGGATTGCGACTGTGACGGGCATCCTGCTGAACCAATGCTGAAGGATATGGGCATTCTGGCTTCCACCGACCCAGTGGCTCTCGACCAGGCTTGCCTCGACAAGGTTTTTACCCACACGAGTGCAGAAGGCGATGACGAAAAACCGCTCATTGAGAGGATTAACCGCCAACACGGTACATATATCACCGACTATGCAGAGAAAATCGGACTTGGCAGCAAGAATTATACAATTATAGATATAGACAACAATAATTAACACTATAAAAATTATGATTGGAACACCGCAGATCTTACTCATCGGAACACCAGAGATAATTCTTATCGTTTTGGTCGTTTTGCTTTTGTTCGGTGGGAAGAAAATCCCTGAACTGATGAAAGGACTCGGCAAGGGCGTGAAAAGTTTCAGGGACGGTCTGAACGGGAAACCAGATGAGGAGACAAAAAAAGAGGATGAGATAAAGGAATAATGGAATCCCCACAACTCTCCTTTTGGGAACATCTTGACGTCCTTAGAAACAGCATCCTGCGGATCTTGGCTGCTGCCGTAATCGCCAGCATCGCCGCCTTTTCGTTCAAGGAACAACTGTTTGACGTCGTTCTCGCACCAAGCAACAGTGGGTTCATAGCTTACAGGTTGCTCAAAACTGACAGCTTCAGCATACACCTGATAAACACAGGACTGACAGAACAGTTTATGATACACCTCAAGATGGCTGTGGCGGCGGGAATACTGATAGCGTCTCCTTATCTGCTTTATGTGATCTTCCGTTTTATCTCACCTGCCCTATACGAAAACGAGCGGCAATATTCGGTAAGGATTACGGTATCAGCTTACCTCATGTTCCTTTTGGGAATTGTAGTAAACTATTTCGTTATATTCCCTCTTACAGTGCGTTTCCTCGGAACATACCAGGTGAGTGAAAACGTCGAGAATCTTCTCACAATCAGCTCCTACGTTGATACTCTCTTGGGTATGTGCCTCATATTTGGGGTGGTATTTGAAATCCCTGTCGTCTGCTGGCTGTTGGCTTGCTTCGGAATGCTCCGCCACGAATGGATGTGCCACTATCGCAGGCATGCCATAGTCGCAATCCTCATACTTGCAGCAATAATAACACCTACTACTGACATCTTTACGCTCGTCTTAGTGTCGCTACCAATATGGCTGCTCTACGAGGCTAGCATACTGATTGTGAAAATCACTTGTAAAAAATCTATCAAAACAAATGCTTAAGAAAATAAGAATTATCCTCGCGACAATAGTGTTCATTATGGTGACACTTCTGTTCCTCGACTTCACCGACACGCTACACCACTGGTTCGGCTGGGTCGCCAAAATCCAGTTCCTGCCCGCACTGCTTGCCTTGAACGTTGGTATTGTAGTGGCTCTAATCGTTATCACTATTGTATTCGGCCGTATCTACTGTTCGATAATCTGTCCTCTCGGCATCATGCAGGACATCACCTCCGCAATTCACGGAAAGATAAAGAAAAACCGTTTCTGCTACTCTCCAGAGAAAAAATGGTTGCGCTATGTTATGTTAGTGGTTTTCATAATCGCTTTCATCGCTGGTATCAACATAATTGTATCGCTCCTTGCGCCATACAGTTCTTACGGTCGTATTGCCAGCAACCTGCTCCAACCGATTTATCTTGGCGTAAACAATATGTTGGCTTACTTCGCAGAACGCATGGACAGTTATGCGTTTTACTCCGTTGACATCTGGATTAAAAGCGTTTCGACATTTGTCATCGCTGCCGCAACATTTGTGATTATCAACATTCTTGCATGGCGCAATGGCAGAACTTACTGCAACACCATCTGCCCTGTAGGTACTGTTCTTAGTTTCTTTGCCCGCTTTTCATTGTT
Source organism: Prevotella sp. (assembly GCA_021204605.1). Lineage (GTDB taxonomy): Bacteria > Bacteroidota > Bacteroidia > Bacteroidales > Bacteroidaceae > Prevotella. Next base: position 1,323 of record JAJPZD010000287.1, on the reverse strand, counting down.
TAAAATCCGCTTCACCCCTGATAAGTGCGTGGCGTGTAACCGTTGTGCAAAGAATTGCAAGGCGGCGGCTATCAACGTGAAAAATCATAGCGTTGACTACAGCCGTTGTGTGGTGTGCGGCGACTGCATCGGAAAATGCCATGAGCACGGATTAAGATACTCTTTCAAAATACAAAGTCCAACAGCAATAATTTCTACCAATTCATCGCATGGGAATAAAGTTGACAACAACCGACGTGCATTCCTCGTGGGTGCGGCTATCGCTACCACTTCTGCTATGTTAGCCCAAGAGGAAAAACAGGTGCAGGGAGGTTTGGCTGTAATTGAGGACAAAATCGCTCCCAACAGAAACACTAAAATAACGCCTCCCGGCTCCCTCTCAGCACAGAACATGGCAAAACATTGCACGGCTTGCCAACTGTGCGTTTCCAACTGTCCTAATGGGGTGCTAAGACCGTCAACAGAACTGTCGAAATTCATGCAACCTACATTGTCTTACGAGCGTGGCTACTGCCGCCCTGAATGTACCCGGTGCAGTGAAGTTTGTCCTACTGGTGCGATAAAACGCATATCTATTGAGGACAAATCGTCTATCCAGATTGGTCATGCAGTGTGGATAAAGAAAAATTGTGTGCCGATAACTGACGAAATGTCGTGCGGCAACTGTGCAACTCACTGTCCCGTGAATGCTATAACGATGGTTCCTATCAATCCTGACGATGAGAATTCTCTTACTATTCCTGCCGTCAACGAGGAGCGTTGCATCGGGTGCGGAGCTTGCGAGAACCTCTGCCCTGCCCGTCCGTTCAGTGCCATCTACGTCGAGGGACACGAAGTTCATAAGTTTGTTTAATAACTTAAAGTTTTTGTTTTTAAAAATTCTTTAAGTATTTTATTTCCAAACTAATAATAAAAACAATATGAAAAATATAGATAGAAGATATTTCCTGAAATTGCTCGGTGGCGGTGCTGTCGCCTCGTCTGCATTACTTGCAGCCTGTAAGAAAAATGATATTGTCGGTACCACAAGCAACTATGAACCGCCAGTAGGAAAAATGACTTATAGGGTTGATCCTCACACTAAGAACAAAATCTCTCTACTCGGTTTCGGCATGATGCGTCTTCCCACTGTCGATGATATTTATACCACTGCACGTGAAAACAAAGACTCTGAAATTGATCAGGATACCGTAAACCGCTTAGTTGACTATGCCATCGAGCATGGAGTCAACTATTTCGACACGTCTCCCGTGTATTGTCAGGGACTCTCTGAGAGTTCTACCGGCATAGCTCTTTCTCGTCATCCTCGTGATAAGTATTTTG
>JAJPZD010000258.1:8350-9472 GCA_021204605.1 Prevotella sp. | reverse complement strand
TAGAAGACAAAGCATTTTTGATGAATCTCAAAGGATATGCCGTTGACAGAAAGATTAGGCAGGAATGTTTGACCGCTGCGGGATTAATGATGTTCGGCAAAGGCCTTTCAATCAGTGAACGTTTTGGAAATTTCCGTATGGATTATATAGACATGAGCAATCTTGTAGGAGAAGAACGTTACAAATATCGTCTCACATACGATGGGCGTTGGGAGAACAATTTATTTCAATTTTTTACCACAGTGCTTCCGAAACTCACATTAGATATGCCACGTCCATTCCGTCTGAAAGATGGTGTTCAACGCATAGAAGACACTCCACAGATTGCTGCCGTGAGAGAAGCTTTCACGAATGCCATTATTCACTGTGATTTTTTCGAGACTTCAAGCATTTTGCGTATAGAAAAGCACAATGAAAAATTGGTCTTTCGAAATCCTGGAACATTATTGCTGCCAAAAGAGAAAGTATATGCTGGCGGCAGTTCAAAGGCTCGTAACCCACGCATTCAGACAATGCTGCGTATGATCGGCTATGGAGAGAATGTCGGTTCTGGTTTCCCAATGATTATCAATGCATGGAAAGAGGCTGGTTGGAGAGACCCTATACTCATAAATGATTTGATTACTGAAGAAGTGAAACTGACACTTTATGTGTCACAAGGCTTAATGCAGAAAAGTAAGCAGAAAAGTAAGCAGAAAAGTGAGCAGAAAAGTGCGCAGAAAAATAATCAAGAAAGTAAGCAAAAGATAACAGAAGAAATGATATTACAATTAATAAAAGGCAAGCCTATGATTTCTCGTTCAGAACTTGCAAAAATATTGGGCAAATCACAAACAACAATATATAAATATACAACCAAGCTAAAAAATGCAGGTCATATTAAACGTATTGGCGGAGGTAATGGCGGACGATGGGAGGTTATGCAAGTTAAAAATTAATAGTTAAAAGTTCATCCTTGCTTGAGTAGCGTGTTTGTTTGCAAATTTGCTTAGATTATATTTCTTTTTTGCAGAAAAGTGAGCAGAAAAGTGAGCAGAAAAGTGAGCAGAAAAGTGAGCAGAAAAGTAAGCAGAAAAGTAAGCAGAAAAGTAAGCAGAAAAGTAAGCAGAAAAGTAAGCAGAA
>JAJPZD010000258.1:0-8250 GCA_021204605.1 Prevotella sp. | reverse complement strand
AGAAAAGTAAGCAGAAAAGTAAGCAGAAAAGTAAGCAGAAAAGTAAGCAGAAAAGCACCCATTGTTATAGACTAAAAAGTCGCAACAATGGGTGATATTTTATTATAGGGCTAAGCCCATAATTGGTGTGATGTCAGGCGATGTTATTTAGTCTGTATAATCCCAGTCAGCATCGTCTGTATAATTTCATGTTGATGTTATGTGAAGTTATTTAACCTGTACAACCAGATATTTGCTTGTGCTCCAAAAGAGTTGGGGGTTGGAGATGCGCAGGATATACTGCTTGTTCAAATCAGGTGTGAGAGAATAGCTGCCAGAAGGGTGAGTGGTAAGGATTTCTACAGACTTTGAATACAGTTTTATTTCCTTAGTCTCGCGGATATCAATCTTGGTGAAATAGCTCTTGTCGAAATTAGACTGGAGAACCTTGCCGTTTACGAGGATGTTATGATCTTTGAGTTCACTCTTGGTGCCGAATACATACCAGGCGGTGTTGAGTTGCTTGTCCTGTGTATTTATGGTATTTGTTTTCTGTTCCCCCTCACTCTTGAGTTCGTCGATGTCCTTGCTAAGAGAGTTGACGGTGTTGTCAAGTTCCGTTATGTGGATATCCTTAGCCTCGAGTTGTGCGCGTAAGTCTTTCAAGTCATTGTTTTTGTCTTCGAGTTGGCTCATGAGGCTATCTATAGACTTCTGCAGTTCCTCTGCATTGATAGAACTATCTTTGAGTTGTTGGCGGAGCTTGGCGATTAAGTCGCGGTTTTGTTTCATGCGTTCCTGTATGAACTTGATGTTCTCACGAATAAGGTCGGCCTTGTTTGAGCCCTCGCCATCCTTTGCGAGATTTACGTTGTTTTCAGCCTCGTTGATAAGGCGGAAGCCTTCTTCAATTTCGTTGAAGAGGCTCATCATCTCGTTGATCTCGTTGTCTTTCTGTTGTAGAATGATTTGCAGGGAGTCGTTTTGTGTGCCTGCAGGCAAGTTCTGCCCTGAATTACCGTTTTTACATGCGGCTAATGTGAGGATACAGGCCGCGAGAAAAAGAATTTTTTTCATGTTTTTATAATTTAATGGTTTAATCGAATTAAGAAATATGATTACCAGAGGTATCAATCATCATATACTTCGTTTGTTTTATTGTTTTCAAAATTCTTGATATTTTTGTTATTATTGTTTTCTTTTCCAGCGAGGATTATTACGAATTCGCCCCGAGGTTCATTTTCTTTGAAATGAGTTAAAACTTCGGTCAGAGAGCCTCGCACATATTCCTCGTGGATTTTGGATATTTCCCGGCAAACGCATACGTTTCGGTCTGTGCCGAAGATCTCCGTGAGTTGTTCCAGTGTCTTTATGACACGAAATGGAGATTCATAAAATACCATTGTGCGTGTTTCCTCACGCAGGCTTTCCAATCGCGTATTTCTGCCTTTTTTCTGTGGCAGAAAGCCTTCGAAGCAGAAGCGTTCGCAAGGCAGTCCGGATGATACCAGAGCAGGTACGAAAGCCGTTGCTCCCGGCAGGCATTGGACACAGATGCCAGCCTTGATAGCCTCGCGGACGAGTAAGAAGCCAGGGTCGCTGATTCCTGGTGTGCCGGCATCAGAAATAAGGGCAACCGTAGCGCCAGTTTTTAAACGCTCGATGATAGACGGGCAGGACGCATGCTCATTGAACTTATGGTGAGGCAAGAGGCGGTTTTTTATGTCAAAGTGTTTGAGAAGGATACCGGAGGTGCGGGTATCTTCAGCCAGCACTAAGTCAGCCTCTTTGAGGATGCGTATAGCGCGCAAAGTCATGTCCTCTAAGTTGCCCACAGGCGTGGGTACCAAATACAGTAAGCCCATATACGGTACAAATATAGTTAAATAATCTGCTATAACAAAAAAACTGTATAAATCTTTGCAATTTTTAAAACGTCTTTGTAAATTTGCGGAATAATGGGCAGTAATTTGGAGGGTGAGGCACACCGCCCTGGTAGGATAGAAGTAGTGTGTGGTTCGATGTTCTCAGGCAAGACGGAGGAGCTGATCAGGCGTTTGCGCAGGGCGCAGTTTGCCAAGCAGAGTGTAGATATTTTCAAGCCTGCGATAGATGTGCGCTATTCCGACGAGGATGTGGTAAGTCATGACAGGAACACTATTCGGAGCACACCTGTTGACACGTCCTCGTCAATATTGTTGTTATCATCGGGTATAGATGTGATAGGCATTGATGAGGCACAATTCTTTGACGATGGATTGGTGGATGTATGCAACGAGTTGGCCAATAAGGGAGTGCGTGTTATAGTAGCAGGTTTGGATATGGACTACAAAGGTAAGCCTTTCGGTCCGATACCAGCTTTGTGTGCCATAGCCGATGAGGTGACGAAGGTGCATGCCATTTGCGTGAAATGCGGTGCGTTGGCATACGTCAGTCACAGGCTTGTGAATAGCGACAGGCGTGTGATGTTAGGCGAGCAGACAGAATACGAGCCTTTGTGCAGGGAGTGTTACCGTAAGAGTGTTGAGAAAGAGAGGGGGTGAATACCCTAAGACAGCAGAGAGCCATTACAAAAATAGGATATAAGACAAAAGATACCATAAAATCATGTTAGAGAAGAAAATAACATTCGACAGATTTGTGCGAGGGATGCTCATTGTATTGCTTGTGGCAGGCATATTGTATGTGCTCAATTATCTGAGTGGAGTGTTGCTGCCATTCTTTGTGGCTTGGCTGCTTGCCTATCTTCTATATCCGATAGTAAAGTTCGTGCAGTACAAGATGAGGGTTCCCACGCGTGTTTTGTCGATTATTGTCACGTTGATATTCGTGATAGGAGTGATAGTGGGGATTTTCTACCTCATAATTCCACCGATGCTCGATCAGTTCAGCAAGTTGGGCGAGCTGCTCACGGCATATTTGTACAAGACGATAAATGTGGACGATGTGCCGGCAGCGTTTATGCAATGGATAAACGCCAACAAGGACAATTCACTGCAATTTCTAAGCCATGTGGATGTTGCGGAAACGATAAAGAGTCTGATGCCCAAGTTTTTCACATTTTTGGGACAGACGGCAAACGTAATCATAAGTATCATAGCATCATTGATTACATTATTGTATATGTTTTTCATCCTGCTTGACTATGAGTATCTGTCAACCAACTGGATAAAGATATTTCCTAAGAAAGCGCGTCCGTTTTGGAAGGAACTGATGGGAGATGTGGAGCATGCCATGAACAACTATATACGAGGTCAGTCGCTTGTGGCAATGAGTATGGGAATACTGTTTTGCATAGGGTTTACGATAATCGATTTTCCGATGGCGATAGGGCTGGGCATATTAATCGGTATAATGGATCTTGTGCCATATCTGCACACATTCGCCCTGATACCAACGGTGTTTCTTGCCCTTTTTAAGGCTGCCGATACGGGTCAGAATTTCTGGGTAATCTTGCTATGTGCTGTTGCGGTATTCTGTATAGTGCAGGTGATAATCGACATGCTGATAACGCCAAAGATAATGGGAAAGGCAATGGGGCTCAACCCTGCTATTCTGCTGTTGTCCCTGTCTATATGGGGAACCCTGCTTGGTTTCATAGGACTGATTATCGCATTGCCGATGACAACGATAATCATAGAGTATTATAAACGTTATGTTACGAAAGAATAGCCCCCTAAATCCCCAATTGAAGCCCCCTCTAACTCCCCCATTAGGGGAGAATGGCCTGGCGGGGTGTGGGGAGAGAAGATTTAAGAAGCCCCCTAAAATCCCTATTAGGGGGACTTGCAAGACTACTATGAGTGTGCGAAAGTGGGAGCTAAGTAATTATTTTAGTTGTGTGATATGCAAAACAAATATAAAAATCATGATAACGCCTATCTGGATTTGATGGTGAAGGCAGAGCAGCCTTTGCTGGAGTTTTTGTTGGCGAATGTGCCGAAGCTCAGCAAAACGAAGATAAAAGCTACTTTGCGTGGTCATGGCATAAAGGTGAACGGAAAGACAATAACGCAGTTTGACTTTCCCCTTCTGGCGGGTATGAAAGTCTCCGTAAGCAAGAGCAAGAGGAACGACGTATTCAGGAGCCGTTACCTTAATATAATGTATGAGGACAGATATATAATTGTGATAGATAAGAACACGGGCATCCTTTCCATGGCGGCGGGCCACAAGTCGTTGAATGTAAAGTCGGTGTTGGATGATTACTTAAAGAAAAGTCATCAGAAGTGTACGTCTCATGTAGTGCATCGGTTGGACCGTGACACCAGCGGATTGATGATATATGCGAAGGACATGGAAACGGAGCAGATATTGGAGCACAACTGGCACGAGATAGTATATGACCGCAGATATGTTGCCGTGTTGAGTGGTGAGGTGGAAGAAGAAGGAGGAACGATAGCCAACTGGTTGAAGGAGGACAATGGCTATGTTACATATTCGTCGCCTGTAGATAACGGCGGTAAATATGCAGTTACCCATTTCCATACTTTGGCGCGCACCACGGAGCACAGTCTTGTGGAGTTCCGTTTGGAGACCGGGAGGAAGAACCAGATACGTGTGCATTGTGCAGATATGGGTCATCCGATATGTGGAGATGAGAAATACGGAAACGGAGATGACCCTTTGCACCGTTTATGTCTTCATGCATACATGTTGTGCTTTGAGCATCCTATTACAGGGGAGCGGTTGGAATTCAATACGATGATACCGATTTCGTTCAGCAGTATGTTCAAATAAAGAGCGTAAGGCTACATATAAAAACCATAAAAACAGACACGATAATGACAGGAGATTTCGCATATTACATATATTGCCTGATAGGACTGATAGTGGCGATATTTGTTTTCAAGAAAGTGGCGGGATGTCTGATACGGACAATCATTTTCGCCATAATACTTGCGGTGCTTGTAGCGATATACTATTATTTTTTCAAACAATAGGATAGAGACATAGAAGAAAGGGGAAAGAGATGGACGTAGAACTTGTGAGGAAGGTAATAGAGACAATGCCCAACTTGTCAACCAATTTAGGTATGAATTTCATATCCACGTCAGATCAAGACATGTGCATGGCGACGATGGAAGTAAACGAGCGTAACCGGCAGCCGTTTGGTTTTTTAAGCGGAGGAGCATCGCTGGCATTGGCAGAGAATGTGGCAGGTGTAGGCTCAACGGCACTGTGTCCTGGCAAGATATGTGTAGGAGTCAGTGTGAGTGGTGAGCACGTGAAGGCAGTGGAAGAGGGAGACACCGTGACTGCGTTGGCTCGGTTGGTGAGCAAGGGCAGGAAATTGCATGTGTGGAACGTAGATATAACCAACTCGTCGGGCGAGTTGGTCTCGACGGTGCATGTTACTAATTATATCATCACACCGAAGGCCAAGAATGGCAGAGATGTCAAGACACCCGAAAAAGAAGTATGAGAATTGTCTTTTCTTGATGGGCAGAGATAAGATCTATAAAGACAAGATTGGAAGTCATTCGAATGGGCGGTAGTAGGCTTCGTTGGCGAAGTCAAGAAGTTCGAAGTCGTCTTGGCTGTCGCCGTAAGCAATGAGCCAGTAGTCTGTACGTTTTTGGAACAATTGCAGCAGGCGGTTTACTTTCTCTTTTCCATAGCAGTATTTTGTAAGGAAACGTCCTGTGAGCACATCATTATTCACCTCCGCCGTAGTGCCGATAACAAGTACACCCTCCAATTCGCGGAAGAAAGGCTTAACCCAGTTGTCAATGCTTGTGCTGACAATGACTACCCTCTCACCATTGGCGAGGGCCTCCTTGATTTTAGCGATGCCCTTTGGCCGTAGCATACCCCAGCTTCCGTCGGCGAATTTCCTGCATAGTTCATCAAAATCCGTGACTGTCATGCCCTTGAAGCAGTAAGAAAAAATCCGTTGTTTAACCGTCCCGTTTCGGCAGAGGCCTATTTTCATACCGATGAGGAATGGCAGGAAGCGCAGCAAGCATAGCAGCAGCCCTTTGTTGCCGCGGTTGAAGCGTATGAACTCGATTAAGGAGTCGTTCTCCGTGAGTGTTCCGTCGAAGTCAAAAGCGTTTATCCTTTCTAACGTGAAATCCATAATACTGTGATAGAAATTTGTCGTGGATTATTATCATTTAAATTAATTAGGATATAATTATTGTGAAAGTTGGCTTTCTTTAGCAGCCGTGTTGTCTTCCATTACTTTGTCATAGTCAGCCGTGTCTTTTATAATCCTGGAACGTTTCCCATTGTAGTCACGACTGAGAATGTTGAGGTCGCTGCGGTAGTAAGGCGTGCTGATGCCGGCGAGGTAGAGCAGCAGGTGCGGCAGAGCATCAGTCATGTATCGTCTGTCTTTCACAGTAACAATATCTTTGAAAATGTCAGGGTGTCGCACCATGTACTCATGCGAGCACCAAATCCAGAACGGTATGTCAAACTCCTCATGCGCCAGATGTGTCGTGATTTCTGTCGTGTGCATTCTTCCGTAGAAGTGCACGTCTTCATCGAAGCACTCTTCGCCATGGTCAGGCACATAAATCACGATGGCATCCTCGTCCTCGAAGCGGTTGATTATAGCATCCACCACAGAGTCGTTGTAAAGTATGGCATTGTCGTAGTCGGCAAGCACTTGGAGCTCACTTTGGCTTAGTAGAGGGCGGCTGTAGCTGTCGGGCGAGAATATCTGTCTTTCTTTGGGAAAGCGCATGCTGTAGTCAACATGCTGTCCGAGTAGGTGGAAAATAATCAGGTTGTTCTCGCCTTGTTGATATTTTAGTTTGTCGAAGTCATCGAGCAGGTATTCGTCGAACCTATGGAGAGTGTCGTTGCGAGAGTCGAACATTGCATCACTTAGAGTGGCATTGTTGAGGAAGAAGCCGCCGATGAAGCCATGACCTTCATCTTTGCTCTTTGTAAGGAACTGGTTGGTGATGAACGTTACGTGGTAGCCAGCTTTGCGGAATAGAATAGGGAAGAGAGGATAGTCGCACCATTCACCCTTGTCACCAACTGCGAAAGTGGAGAACATCAGCTTGAACACGAGATTAGTGAGGTTCCAGGGGGCGATTACATCACTGAATGTGGTCAGTTCACCTTTGAGAAAACGTTCCTGCTGTCTTGGTGTTGTGTTCTTGTCATAGCCATACAACCAGGCATGGTGGCGGTTGAAGCTCTCTCCAATAATAAGAACGATATTCTGGCTGCGGAAAGAGCAACTGTCAACAACCGCCTTGTCGATATTCCTGACGAGTTTTCTCACCTGTTTTGCCGCTAAGCTGTTGGCATAGATGCTGAAAGCGAGGCGGTAGATGGGTTGATAGAGGTTGGCTTTGTCTTTTTTTGTAAGTTCATATTCCACGTCACCTATATTGTCGTATGAGGCGAGGCGGATAAGGGCCTTCTTGTTGTTCCTGCAGGTTATTGCACAGCAGATAAACAATATTGTAATCAATCCACCTAACCAGGATTTTGTGTTTTCGTAGTTCAAGTTGGAAGTCCCTGTTACCTTAAGAATTTCAGAAGAAGGCAACAGAGCTTTGCGAAGTCGTTTTCTAAAAAACAATGCCCAAGCCGTATGAAAGAGCATGACAAGCAATACTAAACCCATGCGGCTGAAGATCACTTTTGCAGAAAGATAAGAAGTGAAGAATTCCGTCACTTCGCGAGTGTTTGTTTCGATGACGAGCAGCAGCAGGGTAGGGTCGATTGTCGCGCCTAACTTGACAAAACAATACAAGTCAGCCAATGCGGTGATGTAAGCGATGACATAAAACACACGTCTTACCCACACTCTGACTTTATGCGGTATCAGGCAAAGGATGATGCAGATTACATACAAGTCGAAAAACAACTCGTATGGAGCGATGTTGTAAACATGTGAGCGAGGATTGTTGGGTGCAGTGGCGTAAGTGCATACAATCCCCAAGACATACATGAAAATCATGAATGCCGCATTGTCGCCGAAAGGTTTGAAAAGAGCTCTGAAAAACTTGCTTACCCCCATCTTTATCATCGTAAACTAAAGACAGTGCAAAGATAAGAAAAAGTCTTGTGGTCTTTTCAAGTTAAAAGTTAAAAGTTAAAAGTTTAAAATTTTTGGTTGCCTGAACACATCCAGGCTGGTATCAAATGTGCTACTTTAATTGATTGTTTATGATTTACCGATACTTAGCGTATAAATTATTTCGAAATTACAAAGGACTTACATCGGTATGAATAAAAGAAATTTTCTGTGTTATTCTCTTACTTTGAGAGTTATTTTGTATGATGTTAATAGTTTTTATT
>JAJPZD010000180.1 GCA_021204605.1 Prevotella sp. | reverse complement strand
AGATCAATGGATATGGTATAACAGTCGTGAGCGGCATATACCTTTTGGTACACGCATTTAGTTCCATCTTTTGGAACGAACCCCAGACTTGTTATAAAACCCTTTCTATCCATTGCAACGTTTGAATATGCAAAGATAATGAATTTTTTCGATAAAAAGTCGACACTTACATATTTGTTGGAGAGGTTTGGCAGAAATTCCAGTAACCGCTCTTATAGCTTCCCACACGTACAATCAAACCTGCATTTCGCTCTTTCAAACGTCTTTTTACAGTTGCCTGTGATACACCAAGCAAAGCCCCATACTCTGCATAGTTGAGCCTGTTGCTTTTTACCTTTTTACAATAGCTTGATACAGTTAGGCTTTTATCGGGTCAGAAATGGCTTTATCGGGTCATCCAATTGTGATTTCTTGTATTCCTCAATCTCGTTACGGATGTTCCTGATATGTTCGTCAAACATGAATTCATAAAAAGGAAGGAGTGTTTCCTGTTCCCGTGAATCGATGAACGACTGAATATATTCAGCTTTATCCTCTTTGGCTATTATTGAAGGAATAAGTCCGAACTCATATTGCAGATGGTTCATCACAAGTCGCGACATACGTCCGTTACCATCTACCCATGGATGAATGGTAACAAGATTGAAGTGGGCCTCAAAACTTGCGATGTACTTTTCTATCACATTATCTGTATTCAGAAGATGCTTTCTTTGTTCATTGATATGCAGACAAAGTTCCTCTAATTTGGCAGGAACTTTAAGAAAATTCATATAAGATTTCCCGCCGATACCAGCCGTAACACCAACCAAGCGGAGGTCTCCTTTTGAGGAATCGAAAATTCCATTTAATGTGTTATATTCGCTACCGGTATTTTTCATGACTAAGGCAGACAGATTTTTCAGCATATCAACAGAAAACTCGGTATGTGCCTTAGCCAATTTCATGGAACGCTCGTATGCGGCTTTCAAGTCCAAATTCATCAATTGCTCCTGTATGCTACGCCCTTTTGCCGCAATACCCTCATCGAAAAGCAGTTGGTTCTCTATTTCTGTTACCGTACTACCTTCTATGGCTGTGGAATGGGTAATAATGGAGTATAGATAGAATTTATTGTGATCTATCTGTTCGGCAATTCCCAATTCTTTATATTCGTCAAGTAAGGAAAGCAATGCTTTTGTTTTGTCATTCAGGCTCATTTCAAAGTTTTCCAAAAATCCTCTCAACATTTTTATTTGTAATATCTGCCACTTGCTCGGTGCTAATCCCATAGCATTGTGCGATTCGTTCAAGGACATGAAAAATGAAAGAACTCTCGTTGCGCTTGCCTCGCATGGGCACCGGTGCCATATATGGAGAGTCAGTTTCAAGTACTATTCTCTCAATAGGAATGGTTGTCAACACCTCTGGAAGGTGGGATTTCTTGAATGTCAGTACACCACCTATACCGAGTGCGAAATTGTCGAATGAAAGCAATTCCGATGCCTCTTTCTCATTTCCAGTGAAACAATGGAACACACCGCCGGGAAGGTCTTTGTCGTATTTCCTCAACAATTTTACCATTTCGTTCTGCGCTTTGCGGCAGTGAATCATCAATGGCAGGTGGTATTCAATGCTCCAACGAACCTGATCTTCGAAAGCAAGCAACTGTTCTTTTTCGAACTCACGGCTCCAATAATAGTCCAATCCCACTTCACCGATAGCGATGAAAGGATGATTTGGCGCATCTAATAGCGGCTTCATCTTTGCCAACACATCCTGCCAGTCATCCTTCACCTCCTCTGGATGCAGTCCGAGCATCGGGTAGGCAAACGCTGGATAGTGTTTACATGTTGCAAGAACCGTATCTACAGATGACAGGTCGATGGCAGGAACAAACACCTTACTGACACCGACAGCTTTTGCCCGAGCTACAACCTCATCACGGTCCTCGTCAAACTCGTGACCATCCAAGTGGGTATGTGTGTCTATGAAATTCATATTTTTTGGATACTCTTAATATTTCCTGTTCATCATTTTGTTAGTGTATTCCGTGAGAACAGCTTTGCGCTCATCGCTAACATTGACAGCAGTAAGATATTTACGGCTCTGTGCAAAATAATATTCTATTTTCTCCTCCGCCAAGAGATTGATACATAGCTTATTATAGATATCAGTTACAGCAGCGATTTTCTCTTTTGGGTTGAATGTCTCTGCCGTTACCCATTTCATTATCTCTTTTTTCATAGTGTCCTCGGCACGGTTGAAGGCATTAATTAGCATGAATGTCTTTTTGTTGCATAGAATATCGCCACCTATCGCCTTACCGAAAACAGCCGGGTCGCCATACACATCAAGGTAATCATCCTGCAACTGGAAAGCAAGGCCCAACTGTTCTCCGAATTTATAAAGGTTTTCAGCATCCTTTTCCTGTGCGTCAGCGAGCAGTGCTCCTATCTTCAATGAGCATGCCAACAAGACGCTGGTTTTGAGACGTATCATCTCTATGTATTCCTCTTCGGTAACATCGGTACGCTCCTCGAAGTCCATGTCATACTGCTGCCCGTCACCTATTTGAAGAGTTGTCTCGATAAAAAGGTCTAATACTGCTTTCAACTTGTCGGGAGGACATTGTGTCATGCGCTGGAAAGCGAGTACGAGCATGGTGTCTCCTGATAGTATCGCGGTGTTGGCGTTCCATTTCTCGTGAACAGTCTGGTGTCCTCTCCTCATGCTTGCGTTGTCCATAAGGTCATCGTGGAGAAGTGTGAAGTTGTGATATGTCTCTATCGCGCATGCCAACGGCAGTATTTTTTCAGGGTCATCATTGTACATATTGTATGCCATAAGCATTAGTGAGGGGCGTATTCTTTTTCCCCCCAAAGACAGTACATATTCAATCGGTTCGTAAAGGCTTTGTGGCTTGCGGTCGTAAGGCAGGTTGTAGATATATGCGTTTACTATCTCAAGGATTTCTTTTGCTGTCAACATGGTGATTTCGCATTTATTAAATATGGGTTAATTCTATAATCTGAATACTATCGGGATGCACATATACGTGCGGCAAGGTTGTCCGTTGTCAATACCCGCTTTCCATTTCGGCATATTGCGGATTACACGGAGAGCCTCTTTGTCAAGTTCAGGACTTGCCGACTGGACCACCTTTGGAGCGACCACTGTACCGTCTTTGTTGATGATGAACGATACCATAACCTTACCCTCAATGTTTTTTTGCTGTGCCATGATAGGGTACTTGAGGTTTTTTGTCAGCCATTTCATAAACTCCTTCATGCCGCCTGGAAACTCAGGCAGCTTTTCCACTACCCGGAAGTCAAGAGGGTTATCGTTTGCGTTTACAGTTGATACTGCCGAGATGTCTTCCCCATTGTCTGTCAATAAACTGGTGATATCGTTTAAGTTTGCGTCTATGTTATCTTCAATTGCCGGCTTCTCTTGAGCATCACTCACTTCGGTCTCGACGATGTTGAGTTTTTCAGTAAACGTAGGGGAGGAGGAGGTCTCGGCGGTGATCATGTCCCGTTGGAGCACGGGCATCATCTCAATATCCTGCGAGAGGTCATCAATGAGGTTGCTGTTGACATCAGTATCAACACTCTGTGTTGTGAACTCTAACAGTACAATGAAAACAGACAGCACCACTACAAGACCAAGCAGAAATCCTGTGATGCGTTTGCTTTCCAGATCGGCTTTATGTGATTTTTTTATCTCCACAATTCGCTCTCGTTAAAATGTTTCCACTTCACACTATTTTTCTTTTTTTTTCGTTATAAACAAGAAAATCGCAAAGGGCAACGTGCTATTACCTTACAAAAATAATGCAGATATTTTGAAAAAGGTATATCTTTGCGTGAAAATTTGACGTAATCGGATGAAAAAAAATATTTTATTTCTACTGCTACTGTTAATTTCTGCATTATCCAAAGCGCAAGAGAGTCAGACAGGCTATAATTTCTTGCGTCTGCCAGTTAGTGCTCACGTTGCTGCATTGGGGGGCTACAATATCACCTTGGTGGAGGATGACCCATCATTGGTGTTTCATAATCCCGCACTTCTTTCTACCGTAAGCGACAAGAGTCTGAATTTGAATTTCATGACTTATATGGAGGGGGTTACTACGGCAAGTGCATCGTTCAACAGGATTGTGAAGGAAAAGGCATCTTGGGCAGTAATGGCCCAATACATTGATTACGGCACTATGAAGGAGGTGGATGAGAACAATATTCAGACGGGGGAGTTTTCTGCACGAGACATTGCAGTCAATGGAGTTTTCAGTTATCTTCTTTCCGACAGGTTAGTTGGCGGAATAACGGCGAAGTTCATCACCTCATATATCGGCAGTTACAATTCCATGGCAGTGGGTGTAGATCTTGGATTGAACTATTATGACCCTGAGCATGAGTGGTCGGTGTCTCTGGTGGCGAAAAATCTTGGTGGTCAGATAAAGGCATACGATGAGGAGTACGAGAAGATGCCAATTGACGTGCAGGCAGGAGTAAGCAAGCGTTTTGGTGTCTTGCCTTTCAGGTTGTCGCTGACATTGGATGACCTTAACCATTGGGACTACAAGTTCATAAACCACATTATATTTGGTGTGGATATAATATTGACACAGCAGATATACATTGCCGGCGGATATAATTTCAGACGTGCTGATGAGATGGCGATAGGCGATACAGATGATGATAGAAGCAGTCATGGTGCGGCTTTCTCTTTCGGTGCAGGACTACAGTTGGAACGTTTCAAGCTGCAGGTTGGTTACTCGAAATTACACGTTTCAGCGAATGCGATAGTGGTGAACGTGTCGTATAACCTTTGAATGCCATTTTTCAATGTAGTAATCGTAACAACTAATAAGCAATGAAAAAAATCACCATAGCTATAGACGGGTTTTCGTCGTGCGGCAAGAGCACGATGGCGAAGGATCTTGCCCGTGAGGTAGGGTATGTGTATGTTGATACGGGAGCGATGTACCGCTCGGTGACTCTTTTTGCCCTTCGCAACGGTCTTTTCAATGCAGATGGCAGTATAAAAACGGGTGAGCTTAGAGAAAGGATGGGCGAAATAAATATTTCATTTAAGTTCAATGCGGAGGCTGGCCGCCCTGATACATATCTCAATGGTGAATTGGTTGAGAAGGAGATACGGAGCATGGAGGTGTCAGCTCATGTCAGTCCGATAGCCACATTGCCTTTTGTAAGGGAAGCACTTGTGGCGCAGCAGCAGCGAATGGGTGATGAGAAGGGTATAGTGATGGATGGTCGTGACATCGGAACGGTGGTGTTCCCTGATGCGGAACTGAAAATTTTTGTTACCGCTTCCGCAGAAGTCCGTGCCCAAAGGCGTTATGACGAGCTTAAAAGCAAAGGTATGGAGGCAGACTACGACGACATATTGAAAAACGTGCAGGAGCGCGACTATATTGATTCCCACCGAGAGGCATCCCCTCTTCGCAAGGCAGAAGACGCAATAGAGCTTGACAACAGCAACATGACAATAGCCGGAC
This sequence comes from Prevotella sp., assembly GCA_021204605.1. Classification (GTDB taxonomy): domain Bacteria; phylum Bacteroidota; class Bacteroidia; order Bacteroidales; family Bacteroidaceae; genus Prevotella. The sequence goes on along the minus strand of JAJPZD010000180.1, from coordinate 28,423 downwards.
AAAAAGCGTGGCTATTGGAAAAATATTATCAGGCTATAAATAGTTAATCTGCTTTTTTGCTATCTGATTTGTGAATCGTCTTTACAAGTATCTGTGATAAGGACTTTTGATTGATTTTGGCAGACGCAAGCAATTTTAACCTCGTTTATCCATGTGTAGGGACATAATTCATTATGTCCGCAGATAGCGAATATTTGTAAGGAATTAATTGTAAAATTTTCTCTTTGTTGACAAGCGGACATAATAAATTATGTCCCTACATTTGTTTGTCGCTATTTGAGGAATTTTTGAATATATTTTGGCAGACGCATTGGCAAAAACAAGAACAGGTGATTTAGATGGGAATTTTTGTATAGAAAGTTAACTTTCTGTAAATAATTATAGATTGTCAACAAAATTCTGTATTTTTGTAAAATTAAAAATCTGAGACATGAAAAAGTATGGATAAACTACTAACTGCCAAACCTATAAAAATCTAAAACGCAATGATAAACTATTCTGCTGGTCAACGAGTGACGGTCAGGGGAGAAGATTTCCTGATCACTGGTGTAGTTTCCAACAACAGCGACCATATATTGTATGTTACTGGCATAAGCGAGTTGGTAAAGAACAAGAGTTTTATCTTTGACACAGGATTAGACAAAAATATCGAGATTGTAAATCCTATCAACACCGAGCTTGTGAGTGATGATAATCCCCGTTGGCAAAAGACAAGGTTGCATATAGAGACCGCATTGCGGAGCAATGCCTATTTCTCACATAAGATAACCATAGCACAGCATGGAGCATTCGATGTGGCGGAATATCAGATGACACCCACGTTGAAAGCCCTTGACCTGCCACGCCCCCGACTGCTGATAGCCGATGGAGTAGGATTGGGAAAGACGATAGAAGTAGGAATATTCCTTGCAGAGATGATACGCAGGGGGCGAGGGAGGCGGATATTGGTATGCGCCTTGAAAAGCATACTCGCACAATTCCAGGAGGAGATATGGAACAGGTTCGCCATTCCCCTTGTACGTCTTGACAGTATGGGAGTGGCGAGGATACAGAGCGAATTGCCGCTTGGCAAAAATCCTTTTGACTTTTACGACAAGACGATAATCTCGATAGATACGTTAAAGAACAACGGTCGGTTCCGCAACTGGCTTGAAAAGACCCATTGGGATATAATAGTGATAGACGAATGCCACAAGGTAGCCAATGAGAACAGTCTGAGGGGCGACCTTGCACAGTTTTTGGCAGGGCGGTGCGATTCGATGATTCTCACATCTGCGACACCCCATAACGGTTCGGCAGAATCATTCGCCAATCTCATGCGGATGTTGGAGCCCATCTCGATACCACGAAACGGCGAATATACCAAAGAAGATATAGCACCATACTATGTGCGGAGATTCAAGAACGAAATAGCAGATGCGAAAATCCGCAGTCAGTTTCAAGAAAGAAAAGTGAAAAGTATTGATGTTGTGATTACGCAAGATGAAGAGGAAATACTTAGCAAGCAGCACGCAAAATTCCACATATCCAATAAAAAAGATAACAAGGATATTAAAAATGACGAAAGTGACGAAAGCGATGATGTACTGTTCTCTTTGACAGTATTCAAGGGCTTTTTGTCGTCTCCGATAGCAGCCCTAAGGTCGCTTGAGGAGAGAATGAAGACAGATAAAAGTGAAAGTTTGGCGGAATTAACAGAGAAAGTCCGAAGCCTTGTGGAAACCAAGAAAGACAGTCGATATGACGCATTCAAGGCAAAACTGACAGAGATATGGAGAGCAAATCCGAAAGAGCGGCTTGTAGTGTTCACAGAGCGGATAGCCACGATGAAATATCTGCAAGAACGGATTTGCGAGGAGTTCCGACTGACAGATAATCAGGTAGTACGTTTTGATGGTTCACTGAGTGATACCGAGCAAGAAGAAATGGTGAATGACTTTGCGAAAGAAGACAGTGAGATACTTGTGTTCATATCTTCTGACAGTGGCTCACAAGGCGTGAACTTGCACTATTTCTGTCATATAATGTTCAATTACGACATACCATGGAGCCTTATCACTCTCGAACAGCGCAATGGGCGAATCGACAGATACGGACAACAGAAAACGCCGATAATCTACTACCTTGTAGCAAATAGCAATAACAAAGAATTGCGTTCCGATTTCACTATTATCGACAAATTAAGGCAGAAGGAGGAGGAAGTCCACAAGACGCTTGGAGATGCCATGAGCGTGATGGAATTATATAATGTGCGTAGCGAGGAAGATGAGACGAAGAAAGCGTTGAGGAAAGGAGATGAGAATTTCCTAACGCCGCAAGCCGCTCAGCGCCGCAGACGAGCAGGGTTCAGGCGGGCCGATGCCATTGTTACGACAACACCGAAAATAGAAGGACAGTCTAATGAAATATTTGAGGAGACATTCTCACTATATGCCGATGACATGGCTTATTACAGGGAACTTTTCAGACATTTGGAAGAAATAGGAAGTGTAAAGCGAGGAGACATTATAATACACGATGATGCCAACCCGCAATACGTTGAGATAAGAAATTGTGATGAGTTCAGTGAGGTGGTGAAAGCCATACCACGAGAGGGCATTCCGAGAGACAACCGTTTCAAGTTAACCACGAATAAAGAGATGTTGGCATGGTCAATTGCGGAATCCCGAAAAAGCAAGGATGGGGAATGGAGCAGGATTTTGCCACTCTATGACCTACACCCGATAATACAATATCTGCAAACCAAGTTTACCGCCTCGAACTCAAAGACACAGGCATTTGTGGTTAGGGGCACACAGTTGCCAAAGGGCATAAGCTATTATCTGTTTTATGGCAGTTGCTGCAACGGTTTAGGGCAAAGCCTTGTAAGCAAGTTCTTTGTTGTGGCATTGGATAATGAAGGCACAATGAAAGAAAGACCAGTATCATTCCATGATTTTGCGCTGAAATACGGCATTATAGGGCAGAATGTGTTTATGAAAGGAACAACATCACAAGAGGATATATCAATTTTGATGAAAAATTTGAAATTTGCGATAGAGATAGGAACGGTTGATTATATGTATGATGAACAGAATCACGTTTCGAATAAAATGGATAAGCAACTGAAAAAATACGAGGAAAAACTTCTAAAGTGGGCAGGAGATGCGAATAAGTTTTTTGACAAAGCCGAAAACGTAACATTATACCGACAGAGTTATATAGATAAAGAAAAAGTAGAAATAAAGAAGATTACTGACCAATCGAGTCAATTTTATAAGGACTTGTTCACGCTTGACCAAGCAGATCCATATATGCGACTATTGGCAGTATTCCATAACCTTTGATAGACATGGCAGACAACATAACATACAGATTTATACAGAATGTAGGCGATTATTTCCCTTCGGGATATTTCACGGAGGATTTCGCTGAAAAAGTGAGGAAAAGTGCTGGAAAAAGCGTTGAGGAGATTGCCGCGCTCAATCAGAAATTTGGACCGTTACGCACTAAGTTTGATGATTACAAGAATTTCATAGTCAATGCCCACCCCAGAACACAGGATGCCATTGAGAGGAGTCATAAGTGGCACACAGAGCTGTTGAAAGTGCTTGGCTATGACACAGACAACGCATATCAAGAGCCATACGTAAGCAATGACAAAGGCGATATTACAGAAATAATCCCTGTTAGGCATATACTCCGCAGTGGCGACAAAGTGAGTATGCTTATTATGGAGATGCAGAACCAGATAACTGTTAACGAGACAGTGCCGCCCGGACTTTTCGAACAGCAATATGACAGTGAGCCAGAGCGGAATACGAATGAACAGCGTTACTATGCCGGGCAATGGAAATACGTCATTCCAGAAAAATATTTAGACAAGGAAAAATACAAGTTCTCACCCTCAATAATCAACAAGGCGATAACACAGCTATTCCTGATGCCGCAGGAACGCCGCCCACAATACATATTGATGTTGGCAGGAAATGAGGTGTTTCTGTTTGAGCAAGAGAAATGGTCACGAGGTTCATATCTGCAATTCTCACTTGATGAACTGTTTACAGAGGGACAGGTTCGCTCATCACGCAACCACTATGCACTGTTCCAACTGTTGGTAGGCAAGGAATCACTTTCAGCCGATGGGCAGACGGTGTTGATGAACACGCTTATCGAGGACAGTTACAAGAACGCATACGAGGTAACTAAAGACCTGAAAGAGGGCGTTGTGCTTGCTGTGGAGACTTTGGCAAACGAAGCATTGTATTATATGCGGAATGTTGCCAACAAACCATTCGGGGTTGCAAAGAAAGAGAAAGATGGTAGTGTTACATACGATGAGACAGATGATAAATTCGAGGCAGAAGTTAAAGATGACTGTCTGACGATAGTCTATCGCTTGCTGTTTATACTTTTCGCAGAGAGCCGTCCGGAGTTGGGAATACTCCCAATGGGAGATGAGGTATATAAGCGAGGTTATAGTTTTGAGGCATTGCGTGACCTTGAGCAAGAGCGGTTGATAAGTGATGAGAGCCGCAACGGATATTTCTTTGATGACAGCATACACCGATTGTTTGATATACTTTCGTCAGGCTATAATGCAAATACAGAACCGACCGCACCAAACAAATCATTCTATGTGCGACCGATAGACTCGCCAATATTCAATGACAAGAAATTACACCATTTACAAGGAGTAAAGGTGCGCAACGTGAAGTGGCAGGAAATAATACGGGCTTTGTCGCTTTCGCATAGCGACCGTTATTGTGGGCGCATATCCTACGCCAATCTTGGTGTTAATCAACTGGGCTCGGTGTATGAGTCACTTTTGGCATACCGTGGTTTTTATGCAGAACAGGACTATATCGAAGTACATGAGGCAAATCATCCTGAAAACGGCACGTATTTAGTACCATATTCACGTATGGAGGCTTTTGATATTAATACTGAGGTGCTTCGTGATAAAGAAACAGGAGAGGTGATAATTATACCAAAGGGGACATTTATCTACCGATTGAATGGACGGGACAGACAGAAATCAGCCAGCTATTACACGCCGGAAGTACTTACACGCTCAACGGTGAAATATACGATAAAAGCATTTGTAGATGAGGTGAGAGATGGCAAGCGCAAGCCGGCAGAATTGCTTGACTTGAAGATACTTGAACCTGCAGTAGGCGCATCCGCCTTCTTGAATGAGGTAATCAACCAGTTGGTAGATGCATATATGACCTATATTGACAAGAAGCCAAGTCCGGACAAATATCGTGATGAGTTACAAAAAGTGAAGGCATATATCGCAACGCATAATGTTTATGGCGTTGACCTCAATCCGACTGCAATAGAATTAGGAAAACTGTCATTGTGGCTTAACGTGATACACAAGGATATGGAAACACCTTTCTTTGCCAATAGGCTTGCAGTGGGAAATGCCGTAGTAGGAGCATGGCTGAAAGTGTATTCAAAGGAGGATGTACTTGCAAAGAAAGAAGGATATAAATTGATTGCAAATAAGTGGTGGGAGAAAGCACCGCATAAAGTGCGATTTTATAGTAAAAGTGTTAATCGCCATATAAATGATATCTATCATTTTCTGCTTCCCGATCCTGGTATGCTTGCGGCACTGGAGATTAGGGAAATGAGGAATGAACACAAGAATGAGGCTGAAATTATGCGCGATATTAAAAAAGATTGGTTGCAACCTATTGGTGAGTATGATTTTAAAAGACTTCAACGCATATCATCAAAGATAGATTTATTATTGCGTGAAGCGTTTGAAGCGCAGGTAAATATAGAAAGACTTACAAATAACCGCAAGGATATTTGGCCTCATCTAAAAGAGCCTGATGTTTTCCCAAACGAAAAACATATAGAAAATTATGAGGAGAAGCAAAAACTTTGCGATACAAGAAATGGACGTAATAATGCTTATTACAAATTACGTATGGTAATGGATTATTGGTGTTCGTTGTGGTTTTGGGGATATGATGATGCTTTGATGTTGCCGACACGAAATGAGTTCTGGCAGGAAATTGAAAATCTGCTTGATGTGAAAGATGAAGAACTCGATAATAATACAAGGAAAGCGATTAAATCTAAATCTAAGCAACAAGAATTAAATCTTCACTTTCTTGGAGAGCGAATGACAGAGGAAGAAGCAAATATTGTTCAGCGAAGCAAGGAAGATATATTAGTTCAAAAAACATCGCAACTTACACTTTTTGAAGATGAAGAACCAGAACGTTTTAGGATAGCTAAAAAACTTGCAGAGCGTTATCATTTCTTTCATCCTATGCTTGATTTTATCGATGTATTTTGGCTTAGAGATGGTTTTGATATTATCTGTGGAAATCCACCATGGATAAAATTGCAGTTTGATGATAAAGCTGTGATGAGTGAACGTTATCCAGAAGTTATTATACACAGAATGACCGCACCTCAAGTGCGTGCAATACAGGTTGAAATAATGAAGGATAAAAACATTCGCAGCATCTATGAATCGGAACAGATCGAAAATGAGTGCAGCAGCTTTTTTCTTAATGCATACAGCAACTACCCATTACTTGTCGGACAACAGACAAATCTTTATAAGTGTGTATTGGTTAACTGTTTTGATCTTATAAACGAAAATGGCTTTACAGGCTTGCTAACTCCTGATAGTATCTATGATGATCCAAAAGGAAAGCCTCTTAGAAAAGAACTTTATAAACGTCTGAGATACCATTTTCAGTATCAAAACGAACTTCGGCTATTTGCCGAAGTTCATCACCATACGGTGTATGGTGATCAACTTCTCGGGCCATACCGAAGTTCATCACCGCGCTTCGCTTCAATCAGTAATCTTTTCCATCCTAATACAGTTGATGCATGTTTTGTTCATGATGGTCATGGTGTGTGTGGTGGCATCAAGGAGAATGGCAAGTGGAACACGGCTGCACATCTGGATAGAATCGTTTGGATAACTGAGAAGGAATTAAGCACGCTTGCTAAGATTTTTGAAAACTCTGATGAATGGGAGTCCACAAAATTAGTTGGGATTCATAGTGCAGAAATAATGAAGGTGCTTGAGACTTTGTCTGGATTTCATAATCACTTGGGCGATTTTAAGAATATTATCACCAGGGGCTTAGAAGAAACTAGTTCAGTTGATAATGGTATAATTATACGCAAAACATCATTCCCTGAATGGAATAACAATGAAATGATATTCAGCGGCCCACACATTAATGTTGGGAATCCTTTATATAAAACGCCACGTAGGAGATGTGTTTTAAATAGTGATTATGATAATATCGATTTAACTTTTATTGATGATATTTATTCTGCCAGAACAAATTATGTTCCCGTGATTGAAAGGAATGAATATAAAAATCTAATTAAAGGGTTTCAAATTGGACAAGACAAACAAGGTAAACCGATTTATGAAAAGTGGATAAATTATTATAAAGTTGGCGTACGCCGAATGACGGGAGGAGGCTCTGGGGAAAGGACTTTAACCTCAGCAATCTTGCCGCCAGAGAGTATGCATATTGGCACTATTACATCCACAACTTTTCAAGATAAATCGTTAATCGTGGAATATGCTGGTCTCGCCGCCTCAATAATTTTGGATTTCTTTATTAGAACTATTGGATGTAGTGATATTCATCCTATAAGAGTAGAGTCTTTTCCACTTGGTATCAATAACAAATTTAAACAGAGACTTTTCTCTCGCACTTTAAGACTGAATTGTATTACAAGACGCTATTCTAATCTTTGGGAAGAATCCTGGGACGATGCTTTCATACATGATGAATGGAGTGTAAAAGATAGCCGTCTCTCGCCATGGAACGTTTTGACTCCCATATGGCAACATTCTACACCATTACGGAATTATTTTGAGAGAAGAATGGCATTAGTAGAAATCGATGTAATTTCAGCGATGGGGTTAGGATTGAATTTACACGATATAGAGTCCATTACTTTTCAATTCCCAGTCCTTCAGCAGAACGAAAATGACACTTGGTATGATGCTCAAGGGAATATTGTCTTTACTTGTTCTAAAGGAATGACTGGTGTGGGATTGAAACGACAAGAGTGGGAAGCCATGCGTGGTGATTTGAGTGATGATAAAATGACATATTCAGGCGCAACAACCACTTACGAGAATATAGTTGATCCCCAAAGAAACGAACTCTATGGCGGAAAACATATAATCTATTACGCCCCCTACACCCGTTGTGACCGCATTGCCGATTATCGCCGTGCATGGGAATTCTTCGAGAAACGATATAAAGACGAGTGATGTTTCATTGTCAAAGGAGAATGAAATCTTGAGGTGCAAAAATTGCACCTCAAATTTGGGAATTAATGTTTATATAAAATAGTCAAGATATGCTACCACTTCAGCAAGCGAAAGAAGTAAGACGGTCGGTGATAGAGTATATAAAGGCAACATTCCGGTTCAAGGAGAGAGAAGTGAATGATGCATTCTATCGTTTTATAGAAGATGAGGAAGATGGGCTGTTTAAAGGACCGTATATCTCCCTCAAGACACCGTTTGTGTCGGCGACAGATGAGGAGTGCAAGAAAATACCACTTGATATAGCACCGACATTTCCACCATACAAACATCAGTTGGATGCTTTCAAGCAACTGACGATGAAAGACGGGCATCAACCAAAGCCTACATTGCTGACAACAGGAACAGGATCAGGAAAGACCGAGTGCTTTATGTATCCGATATTAGACTATTGCTATCACTGCAACAGGTATGAGCGGCAGCAAGGGGTGAAAGTGATAATAATGTACCCGATGAACGCCCTTGCTACTGACCAGGCGAAACGATTGGCGGAGGTGATATGGAATGACGAGCGGCTGAAGGGGAAAGTTACGGCAGGACTGTTTGTAGGAGAAGGCATTGACGCGAAAGACTTTCCGAGAGATATGGGAGCAGACCATATCATAGAAAACAGAGATGCCATATTAGACAGTATTCCAGACATTTTGCTTACAAATTTCAAGATGTTGGACTATGGACTGATGCGTCAACGTTTCATGCCGTTGTGGAAAGGCAATATAGACAGTGAGACGAAAGCCCTGAAATTTATAGTGTTGGACGAGTTGCATACATACGACGGAGCGCAGGGAACAGATGTGGCAAACCTGATAAGACGTTTGAAACTGAAACTCGGTCTGAATAAAGGCGAACTCTGTCCGATAGGAACATCAGCGACGATAGGAACAGGCGAGGATAACAAGACACGCCTTTGCGAATATGCATCAAATATTTTCGGAGAGACATTCAAAGAAGAAAATGTAATAGAGGAGCACAGATTAAGCGTTGACGAGTATATACAAAAGGAAGACAATAGTGTGCCAGATGGGAAAGTATTAAAGGAATGTGATTTCAGCAGAGACTTTACGGTGGAAAGTTATATGCGAAGACTTTGCAAGGTATGGCTTGGAGAGAGCGATATCAGTCCTGTGGAAGCAGGGAAAAAGCTCCGCACCATGAGCATTGTATCAGAACTGTTGAAGGCTTTGGAGAGCGGAATAAAGACGGAAAGAGAGCTAAGATATATTTTAAGGGAAAACAACAAATCCAATCGTCTGTGGCAACATTCTTCAGATAAGATATGCGACATAGCGATAGAAAACCTGTTGGCACTTATAGCATACGCAAAGAGAGAGTTGCCCAATGGCAGGACAATACCGATGCTGTATCTGCAAGTACAGTTATGGCAGCGGGAGTTAAGCGGCATATTGCGATATGTGCAGACAACACCAGAGTTCGTATGGCGAGGCAGTTTGAATAAAGACGAGGACAGAGTGGCGTTGCCGATGTATTTCTGTAGAGATTGCGGAGCGAGCGGATGGATTAGCAGGAAGTTGGAAGGCGGAGAACTGTGTACAGACGTGAGTGTCGTGAACAAGGCATTTATGGCACACGATATATACACCGTGTATCTGAACATAGATTCAGAAAAGCACAAGCCGATAGATGAATTTGTCACCAATACAGTTGATTTTCAAGACAAATATTATGCGTACGTAAAAGACTTGAAAGTAGCAAATCGAGGAGAGCAAGGAACGGTAAGGCTTTGCATTTGCCGCAAGACAAGTAATGTTGACGGAGGCAATCAAAGATTCCAGTATAACTGTCCTGAATGTAATGGAGACAGAACGGTTGCGATTATCGGTGGCCGCACATCTTCCTTGTCAAGCGTAGCAATCAGTCAGGTATTGGCGAGTGACTTTGACGCAGCAGAAGCAAAGGACAGGAAACTACTTGTGTTTACAAACAGCGTGCAGGATGCCGCACATCATGCGGGATATTATGAGGCGAGGACATTCAGGTTTCTGTTCCGCCAGTCGATGCAGAAATATATAAACACGTTACAAGAGCCGATAAATCTCGTGGATTTGCAAAAAGGGTTCAAGGAATATTGGCATAAGCAACTGTCAGAAGAAGATTATTACAACCGGTTCTTGCCGTCGGACTTGGCAAAGCATATAGATTTAAGGCGCAATTACAGGCTTGGCAACGGTTTTATGCCAAACTTCAAGACAGAATTTGACTTGCGGGTAGATTGGGAGATAGTAAGCGAGTTCGGATTAAGTTCACAATTGGGCCGTACACTTGAAAAGACAGGCTCATCAGCCACATTCTTCTCAAAAGAAGTGATAGAAAGTGTTTATGAGAATATGCATGACTGGCTTATGAGTAACAACATGAATATTGTTGCAGAACAAAAAGAAAATTTCTGTCATTTTGTGTATGGAATACTGCAACGAATGAGGAGACACGGAGCGGTTGACCATCCATATTTCCAAAAATATAGAGAAGAAAAAATGTCTTCATGGGACTTAAATTGGCATAGAGATGGGAGACATTTTCTTAATAAGTCACTTGGCGGAAGCATGCAATTTCCGAAATTGGTAGGAACAAATTATGTAGGTGGAAATAGTAGTATGTTGGATATAGCTGCAATCAGGAATAAGCAGACATGGTACAGCAATTATTATATTGATACCTTTAACGATCCATATACCGTTAATAACGTGAGACTGTTCAATGAATTCATTTGTCAGTTGTTTGACACGATGACAGAAGTAGGGCTGTTGAACAAGAAAGCGCAGGGAGGGGGCAACTATGCGATATGTCCGGAGCAGATATGGGTGAGCAGTAAGGTGAAGCATATAAATTGCTCTAATTGTCAGTCAAGATTATGCGTAGCAGTAGAAGATGAATTGGCGGAAGGAACAAAATGCTTGGATTATAAGTGTAGAGGAATATATTCAAGAGAAGAAATACCAGACTTGAACTATTATCAGTCGGTATATAACAGGGAAGTATCACCACGTGTTCAAGCCCATGAGCACACGGGACTGTTGGACAGGAAAGAAAGGGAAGAGTTGGAGAAAGACTTTAAGGAACATCCACATTCTAACTCGATAAACGTGCTGACAGCCACGTCAACGTTGGAGATGGGTATAGACATAGGTGACCTTAACGTGATGAGCAATACCGACGTACCACCTAAGCCGAGCAATTTCCTGCAGAGAGTTGGGCGGGCAGGGCGCAAATGCGGTTCCGCCCTTATATTGAATTACGTCCATTCAGGTGAGCCACACGATATGTACTACTATACCTATCCAGAGGAGATGATGCAAGGAGACGTGAGTACACCGGGCTGTTTCTTGGAGGCGAAAGACATATTGAGGAGACATTTCCTCGCCTATTGCATAGACACTTGGATTAGTGAGGATAAGGACAATGTAGAGCCAAGCAGAGTATCAGACCTGAATCTGACGAGCAGGGATATATTCAGTTCAGATAAGTTTTTTGTCAACAGGATAATTACGTTTATAAAGGGCAACAAAGTATCTTTAATAACATCGTTTTCCAACCAGTATGAGGAAAAGACGCAAGTTGCTTTGAAACACCTGTTTGAGACATTGGATGACGGCACATTCTACAATTATATCATAAGAGACTTTGAGACATTGAGTAAGAAAATAATCAGTCTTGGCGAGGAGTTGAACGAGTATAAAAACAAGAAGAAAAAAATGCCAGACAATGACCCTGCCATAGCACAGATTAATGACTTGATAAAATCCACAAAGAAACAGTATGCGCAGATAATGAGGGAGAACGTCATCGAGTATATGACAAACGCAGGACTGTTGCCAAACTACGCATTTCCTGAAACAGGAGTGAAACTGCAATCGAGCATATACGCAACAAAAGCGAAAGAAGACAACGACAGCAACAGGGGAGAGCCTAAAACATTTGAACTGGTACGTCCGGCATCTGAAGGAATCAAGGAACTCGCGCCTGGGAACAGTTTTTATACTCATAAGTACAAGTTGAAGATAGACGGGCTGTCAACCTTTGACTGGAATGACGATGCCATGACAGAGATGCGCTATTGCAGCAAATGCGACTGCATAGCATTAAAGGGAGAGGACGGATATGAAAACAGCGAATGTCCGAAGTGTGGAGACTCGTCATGGGCGGCAAACACCCATAAAGTGCTGAAATTCACGAATGCGAGGAGTGTGATGCATAGTAATGAAGCCGCATTTGACGACAAGGATGAGGACAGGACAAGAGAAAGCTACATAGTAAAGAGGCATTATATCTTCCACCACAATGGAGCGGTAACATCCTACGCCATGAGAAATGCAGGTTTCGGTATTGAGTTCTGCAACAATATGGAACTCTACGAAGTGAACTACGGCATGGAGATGCAGAGTGGATCGAGGACCGAAGTTGATGAAGATGGGAACGTGACAGAAAACGGTTTTGTGACATGCAAATATTGCGGCAAGTCAACACCGATGTTAGGCAGTATCAAAAAAACAGAAGACCAACATTATAGGTTCTGCAATCACAGCAAGGTATCATTTTCTGATGATGAAAGAGTTTTTGAAAAGTTATATCTGTACAGGCATATCCAGACGGAGGCGATAAAGATATTGTTGCCAAAAACGATAATGGATGAAGGAGCGATGATAGAGATGTTCAAGGCAGGAATCGGAATAGGGATGAAGCAATATTATAATTCCTCGCCAGAACATATCCGCATTGACACATACAGAGAGATGAACAGGGCGACGGGCGTGAAAGACCAATATCTCGTGATGTATGACATAATACCGGGCGGTACAGGGTATCTTTCAAAGTTGTATGACACGGAAGAATTCACCAAACTGTTGGAGTTCGCATATAAGCAGATACACGAATGTGAGTGCCAGTATGAGGGAAAAGACGGTTGCTATCATTGCATATTATCATACGGCAATCAATACAAGAGAGAATCGTTCAGCAGGGAATTGGCAGATGAACTGTTTGAGAAACTTATTGAAAATACCGGGACATGGGAGACGATATCCGGTTCTGTGGGAACGATAGCACAAACGGGAGTTGCTGAAGACAGTGAATTGGAGCTGAAATTCGTTTCAGTATTAAAGACAGTGGCACAACAACACAACTGGGAGTTTGAGAAAGTGCCAGACGTAACTTCATATCGGTATGAACTGCATATCGTTGATGACGAGGGTACAGATATTAAATACCACATAATACCACAGTTCTCGTTGACAAACGCCTACGGAGTGAGGCTCTATTCAATCGCCGACTTCCAGATTATCTGCATGGCGGCAACTATCAACGATGAAGTTATAGAAGATATAGAATCCATACCGATGTGGTCGGTTTATTTGGACGGATATACCTATCATGCAGAATCACCGAATATGCGATTTTACGGAGATGTGGAAAAGAGGGAAGCAATAAGAGCATCGAAATCACACAGGTTGTGTACTTGGACATTGACATGGGAAGATTTGCAGTTGTTTAATGCAGGCAAGGAAGATTCCTTGGGTTATAATTCAGTAACGAGACTAATGAAATTGCTGAAAAATCCACAATTTGGCAATGTTGTAGAAACCACATTCATCACCATTGAAGATAATCCTGATATCATCACGTATGGCGCAACACTATATTCAGGAAAGTTAGAAATTGACGGAACGGCATACGGCAAGTTGACAGATGATTCGACAGATGAAGAAGTGGCAAAAGCACTGCAACCGGCAATCCACTATGACTTTAATATCGTACAAGGATTAGAAACAGCAGATAAGGAAGCATGGATAGGATTTTGGAGGAGATACAACATATTGCAGTTCTTTGACAAGATAGGGCAGGAGACCGCAAGTGAGGATATAGAGCAAGAAATGTCACGTGATGAAATAAAAGAGTTATATCCGGGTTTAGAGGATATAGTGGATGCATTGCTTGACAACGATATAGAGTTTGACCACGAAGGTAATTGTGATTATACTGATGCCAACGGAGAGGTCATCGCATCGGCAGACATGATATTACATAAGTATCATATTGCCATCAATCCTTTTGACAACGATTCAGAAGCCGTATTCAAGGCTAATGGATTTGCGACTATGAAAGCAGAAGAATTTAATATTAACGAAATAACAGGAAAATAACATGAGAATATTTTTGTCAGACACATTTTATGAGGCAGTGTTGGCACTTCCGAGGAGAGCACAGAGAAAAGTGATAGATTTCCAGAGGAAACTGAGGGAGAACAGTACATCCAACGGCATACACATAGAACCCATCGCAGCGTTCAGGGATGATTCATTGCGTACTGCCAGAGTAGATGACAATTACAGAGCTATAATAGGCGTTTTGGATAAGGACAGTTATTATCTCGTGTATGTCGGTACGCATGAGCAGGCTTATAAATGGGGTGAACGGAAAAAGATAATCTGGAATGACATTACAGATACGATACAGTTAATTACTGTGGAAGAAACCACAGAGACAGTCCCTGTGGAAAAGGCAGAGGAAAAGTTGGCTTGGAAGTATAACGGTGTGCCGGCAGAAAAGTTACTGAAGATAGGCGTGCCTGAAGAACTGATACCGAAAGTCTGCAAGATAGAGACATTGAATGGTCTTGACAAGATGGAGGAATATCTGCCTACTGACGCATACGAGAATTTATTCAACTTAATGGACGGAGCGGATATAGACGAGATAATAGCTGAAATAGAAGAAGGCAAGGCGAAGGAGAACCAAGACAAGCAATTGAGCGACAACAACAAGCGCAGGTTTGTGGAACTCACCGATGATGATGAGTTGCAGAGAATTATTGACCAAGACATGGAGGCTTGGCAGTTGTTTTTGCATCCGTCTCAAAGAAAACTCGTTGATACCGATTATAAAGGGACAATGAAGGTGAGTGGCGGAGCAGGAACTGGCAAGACCGTCGCCGCAATGCACCGACTGAAATACCTATGCGGTAACAAGGACTCAAAGGTGCTTTTCACCACATATACCAAGACATTGAAAGAAAATTTAGGCAGCCTGTTGAAGAAAATGGATATCAATATCAGGAGATATACATTGAACAATATCGACCAAGTATTGCTCGATGTAGCAAGGAATTACTTTATAAAAGAAAGATACAAGATATTAGACTACTCAGGAGATGAAGAATCGTTGAAACTCTGGCGGGAAGTGTTGGAGACGGAAGTGACCGAATTTGACGAGAAATTCCTTTATGATGAGTATATTGACGTGATAGTATATTATGGTATAAGCGATTCAAGGCAATATTTGATGCAAGCCCGTGTGGGAAGGACGAAAGCACTGAGCAGAAAACAACGAATGGAGGTGTGGCGGTTAGTTGAGAAGTACGTCAAACTGAAAGAAGACAGAAAAGTAGTTGACAGACTTGAACTTTTCAATGAGGTTACGAAATACCTAAACGAAAACAACGTGCGACCATATACCAATGTCATTGCCGATGAGTTTCAGGATTTCTCCAATCCTGAATTGAAATTCCTGCGTGCGTTGGTGGCAGAGGGAGAGAATGACCTGTTTTTGACCGGTGACCCAATGCAGCGCATATACAGTGGAAGAAAGATAAATTTCAGAGCAGCAGGAATTAACGTGCGTGGTGTGAGGAGTAAGAGGCTGAAAGTGAATTACCGTACCACAGAGCCGATAAAGCGAGTGGCAGTGAGTGTGGTTAAAGGTCAGAAATACGATGATATGGATGGCGGATCTGAGTCGATGAAAGGTTATATATCATTGATACGAGGAGGTGAAGCACCTGTATATACAATGGTGAACAATGTGACGGAAGAAGTGGAGCAAGTTATTGAGTGGATAAACGGCTGCAAGGAAAGCGAAATTCCATTAAAGGATATTTGCGTGGCGACACCAGTGTCAAATCAGGCAAGGGAGTTGAAGTCAAGGCTACACCATGAGAATATTCCATTCAAGGAAATCAAAGGATATAGTCCAGTTGGTTCAAGGGATGGCATTTCGCTGTGTACGTTCCACTCGCTGAAAGGCTTGGAATTCAGGGTGATAATACTGATGGGCGTGAATGAGCGAAACATACCGTCGAAAGAAACCAACGGATACCCGTTCTTCACTATGGATGCTTTGGAGAAAAAGGAATACCTGTCAAGCAGACGTTCATTGCTTTATGTAGCGATAACACGCGCAAGGGCATTGGTGTATATGGTAGGATATGGAGAAGCGTGTGGACTAATGCTCCCGTTGGTCGCAAAAGAAAAAATAAGAAAGAAGAAATAAGAAAGCATTCCTCTTGCGTTTATTCTACTAATGCCGTTTGTACTCGTTATTAAACAGATAGCAATTTGTCTCTGCACTGTTCCATAAGCCATTTCGGTGTGCTTGTGGCTCCGCAGATACCCACTGTTGCAATGCCGTTGAGCCATGAGGGGTCAATCTCGTCGGGACCTTCGATAAGATGACTGTTGAGGTTGACACTCTTGCACTCATCGAAGAGAACTTTACCGTTGCTGCTTTTATGTCCGCAAACGAAGAGGATGAGGTCATGCCGCTTGGCGAAGGAGCTGATGTTAGGCATACGGTTTGCCACCTGACGGCAGATAGTATCAAAGCTGCGGAATGTTGCGTTAGTGGCGATGTGAGCAGAGATGTAATCTATTATGCGGTGAAACTCATCGAGAGATTTTGTTGTTTGGGAGTAAAGGAAGATGTCGTGTGTGAAGTCAAGAGTCATTGCATCGTCAATTCCCGCTATCACAATGGCGTGGCCTCCTGTCTGTCCGACAAGTCCCAACACTTCGGCGTGTCCTGGTTTCCCGAAGATCACTATCTGCGCATCTTTGTTGGATATATATTTCTGTTTTATACGTCGTTGCAGACGGAGAACCACAGGGCAGGTGGCATCGATTATCTCTATGCCGTTGCGTGCTGCTATCTCGTAGGTAAGCGGGGGCTCGCCATGAGCGCGTAGCAACACTTTCACGTCGTGCAACTTTTCCAAATCATCGTGGTTGATGGTTATCAGTCCCATGTTGCGGAGACGCTCGCACTCCATACCGTTGTGTACGATGTCGCCGAGGCAATACAAGGTCTTGCTTACCGCAAGTTCTTCTTCTACTTTGCGTATTGCCCTCGTTACACCAAAGCAAAACCCGCTGCCGTTGTCAATCTCGATGTTCACTTCCTTCACAAAATAAGAAATAAAAAATAAGAAATAAGAAATCGTTTTTGCTTGCGGGCTCTATTTTCCATAATAGATGTCGAGGAGGTCTTTTGCGGCTGCGAAGCTGGTTTTCTCGCCTGCAAGGACGCTGTGTTCGGCATTTTTCAAACGTGCTGCTATAATAGGATTATTGTAGAAATTGCCACGCAGTTGTTCGTTTATTGTCTCGTACATCCAGTATTTCGACTGTTCGTTGCGACGGTAGCTGAAGTAACCGTTGCCTTTGACGAACTCAACATACTCGAATATCATATCCCAGATTTCCTTTATACCGAGGCCGTAAAAACCGCTGTAGCATAGCACTTTCGGTAGCCAGCCGCTTTCTGCTGGAGGGAAGAAATGGAGGGCGTTTCGGAAACTCGTGGCGGCTAAGTGACATTTGTCAACGTTGTTGCCGTCGCACTTGTTGATTACTATGCCATCGGCAATCTCCATGATGCCACGCTTAATGCCTTGCAGTTCATCGCCAGTGCCTGCTAATTGGATGAGCAGGAAGAAATCCACCATGGAGTGGCAGGCTGTCTCGCTCTGTCCCACGCCTACTGTCTCCACGAAAATCTTGTCATATCCGGCAGCCTCACAGAGAATTATTGTCTCCCGTGTCTTTCGTGCCACGCCCCCCAAAGAGCCTGCCGTGGGACTGGGACGGATGAAAGACTCCTTGCGAAGCGAGAGTTTCTCCATGCGAGTCTTATCTCCAAGAATGCTTCCTTTGGAGCGTTCGGAGCTTGGGTCAATGGCAAGGACTGCCAACTTACCGCCTGTGCGGTCAAGTACATGCGTGCCAAATTGGTCTATTGAAGTGCTTTTGCCTGCACCAGGTACACCACTAATACCAATGCGTATAGATTTTCCACTGTAAGGCAGACATTTCTCGATTACCTCTTGCGCCTTTGCCTGGTGTTCGGTATTGACGCTTTCAATGAGTGTTACCGCTTTACCGAGTACTGTGACATTGCCTTTCACTATGCCTTCCACCATATCAGAGACTGTCATATCGTGGCGTCTGAATGAACCTTTTTTCAGATAAGGGTTTACTTTTGCAGGCTGGTCAACACCGGAGTTTACCACCAAGCCCCTATATTCCTCGTTGTTTTCTGGATGAATCATGCTTTTATTTATTTTCATTCCACGTTCACTGGGATAATGACCTTGGCATTGTCGGGGTCGTTGGTAATCATCAGAACACGTGGTTTACTTCTTGCCTCCTTGAGCAGTTTTTTGTAAGCCGTGATTTTCAGTTTGGCTGTCTCGCCAGGAGCAAGTTTTGTTTTATTAAGACGTACTTTAAGACCGGGTGTAAACATTTGCATCGAGCGGATGTCGAGCGTTGACCTGCCTTGGTTTCTTATCGTGATTGTCCCTGTCTTGTCTGACTTGTCCCCAAACGAGCCCAAGTCGAGAGAGGCTGACGAGAGGTCGATAGAGGGAGCATTTGCTTTTTGCGTCTCCGACATATTTCCAAAACCAGGTATTAGGACTGCCGAGACTGAGATTTCCTTGTCGGCACTCACCTTGTCTCCTGGGAACATGCCAAGATAGACAGAAGATTTCGTAAGGCCGTAATCACGCAACTTGAGAGAATTGAGCGTTATAGTTGCCACGCCGGAGTGTCCAGGTGCTATTGTCGTTGGTGCCATTGTTGCCGAGAGGTAATTAGGCAGGTGCATCAGTACAGGCGAAACCGTCTTGCTGCTACTGTTAAAGATATGCAGCCGTTGTACAGGCATGTCACCATTGTTCACGTCATCATACTCTATATCGTTCCTGTCGGTACGTACGTCACCGATAATGTACTCATACTGTCCGGCATAGTCAACCACCTCGTCAACCACCACTCCTCTTATCTTAAGATAATAAGGAGTTTCGGAATCGTTGCCGTAAATAGCGACTTCCTTTTCGAAATGTCCGAGTTGGCGAGCATCGTACTCCACTTCGATAGAGAATTTATCACCCTTCAGTATAGTGTTCTTTGGATAGCTCACTGTGGTGCAGCCGCAATTGGTACGTACTTTTTCAATAATAAGATCGTTACCCTTGTTGCTTAGGTTGAATTTTGCCACGGCGGGTATCTCATACATTATGCTTCCGAAATCATATACATCCTGCTCTGCGGAGATACGCTGGGCAAAGGCATTCATGGAGAAGATAAGAAAGAAAAGGGAAAATGACAAAGCTAAACTCCAAGCCCTCCTAAATCCCCCCATTAGAAAGAGCCCCACCTTAGCCCACCTCCATAGGGAGGGGACGAAACCCTCTAAATTATTATTATGTTTTTTCATTATGCTCAATATTAATGTTGCTCTTTTATGCCTCTCTGCAAGCCCCATAATGGGGGATTTAGGGGGGCATTTATTCCACTTTCACTATTTGTGAGGGTGCGGTGGCAGAATATTCAGGAGAGTAAGCACACTGTACTGTACAAGAGCCAGTTTCGTATTGTCCGCACCTGTCAACATAGAACTCGCTTTCAATCACGTGTGTTCCTTTTGCCATGCTGTCGAAATAATAGTTCACGTTACAGTCTTTTTGCGCTTGGTAATAACCGTTGTGGTAGCCGCTCATCTGTCCAACAGGTTCTAAGCATGCAGCACGTTTGTCAGTTACCTGTACGAAATCATAGTCGCGGTCTGCCTTTATGGTTATGCGCACTTTGACACGGTCTCCTATTTTCAATGTCCCAGTGGGTGCACCGTCGGAGGCGACTATCTCACGTGTTATTGTGAAGCCTGAAGATGAGTTGGAAATTGCATCTGTGTTCTGCGTATTCTGTACGTAAACAGCCCCCCAAGAGGTTCCCTCCGATTTTTTGATTGCCGTGAGGGTCCTTGCCATGTCTGTTGTCATAGAGGTTTTTACATAGCCCAATCCTGCGGTGGCAGAGGGCAGGTCGAGAGGTTTGCCGTCAATGGAAAGTACGGTGTTTTCCTGCTCATCAAGGAGTGACATATTGCCGTTCAGGAAGGTGAAGATGGCATTCACGCTGTTTATTGGTGTGTTCCAACCTTGCACTTTCTTCTGTTGCAGCAGCCACTGTTTCATTTCCTCAATAGTCTTGGCGTAACCCACAGAGTCGATTAATGTCATCGCCTCGATCACCGCCACTTGAGTTGGAATATGATAGTCTAACCAATTGTATGTGGCAAGTGGAGAATCATAATAACGTCCCATTTCCTCTGAGGCGACGGAGTATTCTTCAAGACTTTTAAGAATGTTTGTCGCATCGTTATTATCTGATATTCTTGCTTCGCAGACAGCGATCATTGCCATGTCATAGAGTAGTTTATGCCCATCACCACTCTCCAAGTATTTTTCAATCAGATAATCCCCACTTCTTGATACATCTTCAGACGGCTTTTCACGATTCAAAGCATAACAGTAAATCAAGTGCACCACATAATCATAATTAGTGTAATTAGGCGAGCCTTCTTCCTCCATCTTTTTTGCTTTCTCCGCATCCTCAACCATACGTTTCTCAAGGTATGCCTTTGCTTTGTTCATTATATCTGATGTCTCGCTTTGAGTGCCGGTCATCATGTTAAGGCGTGACAGCAGTTCAAGGATGGTAGCAGTAAGCTGCGGTGAGCCCGTTGGAGAGCCTTTCCACCAATGAAAGGAGCCGTCGTTACTGTCTTGCAACATGCTTAATTTCTGTAATGTATTATTCAGGTTGTCGCTCAGTGTGGTTTCGTCGAAGAAATTCGCTATGCGCTGTTTCTGTTCGGATTCCCCTGTCGCATCAGCAAGCCATGGGGTCTCTTCTATTACCATGGATTTCAGTTCTTGGTTCTTCTCAAGGCTGCTAATAAGGCTCTCTTGTCGTTCCTCGTTTTTCCATTGATTAAACACCTCCTTTATTCGTGGGGAAGCGTTGATGATATACGAGCCGATGCTATTGGCATAGTAGGCTGCCGCGAGGCTTATTGCATTATCGTCCTTTGCATCAGCGATATAAGGCAATGCCTGAATTATGAGCCAAGCAGGGTTGTTGGTGTATTCTACTGTCAGTTTGCCATTCTTGCTTCCTGACGGGAACAGTGAAGACAGGTCAATATTCTTTATGCCAGGTTCATGCTGTGTGAACGGAATAGTATTCATAACGGTCTCGGTGTTTGGCAGTATGGGCAGGTAGTGCTGCTCTCCATCGATAAAGTCCTTTCCACTTGCGGAAATCTTGCATACGAGCAGTGGGTGTTCACCCGTCGGTGTGTAGTCAAACGATATGTTGGTTGTAGAGTTGGCGTTTACTGTAAAATTTTTCGTCTGCTCATATATCACATTGTTGTTTTCCGAGTTGGTAATCTGCAATGTAACCTTCCCATCGGTGCGTTTTTCAGATGTGTTGATGAGTTTTGTGGCGATTGTCGCCTTGTCGCCTGTGCGGATAAAACGAGGAATGTTAGGTTGTACCATAACAATCTTTCTTGCCACGGTCTCGGTAGAAATTTGGCCATGGTTCATCTCTTGGTCATGTGCGATGCCAATGAAGCGCCATGACGTGAGACTTTCGGGCAGAGTGAATTTGATGCTAACATTGCCTTTCGAGTCTGTCAGTAATGCGGGATAGAAGAACGCCGTTTCGCTAAGGTTTTCACGGAGCTGTACTTGCGTTGATGTTGTTGTAGAGGAAGAATCAGCCATATCTGCTGAGCTTTTGACTTCTGTTGTAGTCTCGCCTGTTGCCATTGGAGCCTCTACGTTCATGTCGGCAGTTTCATCGATGACATTCAAATTCTTCATGCGCGTCATTTTCAGAGGAGATGCACCGTAATAAACCTGTGTGAGGCTGCCGATATTCATTGTGTTGAATACCAACTGTTCTACATTCAGCATACGAGGCTGTGTAGAGAAATACATTGATAGTTTTCCATAAACAAGGTTTTTCCAAACGGAAGACGGAAGGGTCTGCATTATGTTGTCGTTGAAAGTCCATTTCAACGGCATAATGGCGTCTAAGGAAGCATCGTACAAGGTAACGAGCAGTTGTGCATTGGCAGGTGTACCATCGGGTTTGGTAACAGTAAGTGTCCATTCCTCTTTCTGTCCTGGTGTAAGACGGTCACGGAACGTTGCCCATTGCAAATTCAGTTTCTTGTCAGGCAATGGACGTTGTATCTTGAAATTGTGGGT
This sequence comes from Prevotella sp., assembly GCA_021204605.1. GTDB lineage: Bacteria > Bacteroidota > Bacteroidia > Bacteroidales > Bacteroidaceae > Prevotella. The sequence continues at coordinate 5,750 of JAJPZD010000180.1, read as the reverse complement.
GTACATAGTGCCATCCTTTACCCATGCGACATTGAAGAGGAGGCCAGAACCATATTTCTCATCATACGTGAGCTGTTGTATCTTTATCTCGTTACTGATGTTGATTATTCCACTTTCGATTACCTCATTGCCCGACATTGCGGTGTAGAATACATGCACGTTGCTGTCAGACGAGCCCACTTGGACATAGACGGGGCTGCCGTCACGAGGGAACATATTATCAGAGATATAGAACCAGTCGTGTGTCTCAACGCAGGGTTTTCTGTCGTTAATACCGAAAACTACAAATTCCTTCCTTAATGTATCACCCTCGCAATATGCCATTAAGGTATGTTTTCCAGACCGTAGGGTAGGGGTATTCCAATCAATTTCTGTCGGAACATTGGTCCTTGCCGTGAAAGGGTTGAAAGCGCCGTCGATATAGTATCTTACTATTCCATCGATGTTGGCACCTGCTGCGTTCTTAAACATAAAGGTAATACTGTTAAGACTGTCTCTTAATATCTTGTCGGGTAAATCGCATGAGAAAGCAGTGGGTTTATTGGCAAGGATAAGAGCCAGCTCTCCGCTGTGTGTCTCTCCGGCTTGGTCGGTAACGTCAGCAGTTGCCGTTATGGTGTAGATACGTGTGGCACGCACGTTTGGTTTTATCTGATTTACCTTCTCCGAGCCTTCTGGAAGCGTCATGGGCATCTCTATCTGGAATGCGCCCTCATTGTCGGTTGTCGCCTGTCCACTTGTGAGTATCTCTATTTCCGAAGATGCTGTTGAAGAGTATAATCTCCACCAAAGAGGTTGAGAACGTTTTACGGTATATTTCACTTTTGCATTCTGTACTGGAACACCAGAATAAGTCGTGGCATGTGCTGTAACCACAAGTGTGTCACCGATTTGGTACTTGCTGTTTATCTCAGGAAATTCCACCATGAACGTGGGGCGTTTGTATTCTTCTACCTTAATAAAAGTATTTCCACTGACACCATTGCCAGCCACGACAGAATATGTGCCGGTCAGACCGCTTGAAGGCAAATCGAAGTCGGTGGATGCTGTGCCAAAGTTATCTGTTGTAACTGTCTGTTCCTTTATCACCTTTCCGTTGGCATTTTTCAATGACAGCGAGAATTCTTTGCCTGCTATCGCCTTGGTGTCTATACCTTTCATATTGTTTAGTAGTACGGCAGCCACATGGACAGTCTGCCCCGGTCGGTAGATTTTTCTGTCGGTGAACAAGTTCAGAATGTCTTTGTCAGATTTGTTCTCATAGTAGCTGAAGCTGTTCCAGGCATACGTAAATGGAGCAGCCTTATCAGTTGCTGTAAAAGCACGCATTGAACTGATTGCGGAACTGCCGAAAGAGAACATATACTCGCCATTTTCATCACATGATATAGTTTCTGACTTTCCGGAATTCAGTTTTAAATTGACAGAAGCGTGTGGTACCGGCTGCCCCGTAATAGCATTGACCACTGCGATGCGTGTCATATTGCCAGGCAACTGCTGGTGCAGGACATACATATCGGTAACGTACAGAAGGGTTCTTACCGGTTTTGTATTCAGCAAGAGATTTCTTACCGGTTTTGTACTATTGTTGTTTGCCGTAACCTCGATGAGGTAAACGCCTACCGGCAGTGTACTGAGCTGTATGGAGTCCTCAAAAGTGAGGTAATCGGGTTGCCCTATATATTGTTTAGTATTGGAGGTAACGGCAAGATCATTGACTAATCTTTTCAGTGTCTTATAGTCGTTGTCGTTGTCAGGATTCAGCTCGGTGTCTCCATTTACGGATAACCTTGACACGGTAACTTTCACCTCCTCAATGTTTCTGACTGACAGTCTGAGCACTGCGGGAGTGCCGGAGAAGCTCACCTTGTTGTTCATATTGGCTGACAGGGAAGGACGTGTTATCTGTTTTAATTCATTTCTCAGGACATTGATTGACTTCCAATCCTTCCATTTACTTACAGCGTTATTGATATATGCGACACGGTTTTCTATTGTCACGCCATTGCACTTGCTCATGTAGTTGTAGCGTTCCACCGCCACCTCTCCGCATGCTTTCAAGTCTTTGTAAACATTGATAAGAGAGTCGAGGGCTACAAGGTAGGCAGACCTTCTCAAAGAATAAGGGAATGAGTAAACATTGTCCATGTTCCGTTTTTCCAGCAACCACAAGGATGAGAACATTGCTGCGGGGCGGTTGGTAGTTGTATTATAATAACCGCACATAGTCTCATAATCTTGTGTCTCTTGTCCCAAAAGGCTTAATAGGTCATTGCTGAAATATCTACTGTCTCTGCCCTTGACAACGAAAGGCTCATACTTGAGAGCTTTCTTTTTGGCAAGCATCTCAGGGTCTGCCATTGCTTTTTTGAAATATTCTGCCGCTTTTTCCTTAGCGTCAACAGCAAGAGAGGGATTGTCGGTATAGAGCCTGCCCAATACGGTATTCAAAACAGCTGCAAGAGCGGGATCATCCGCCTCGTATCTTGTTACTTCATCTTCCAACTGCTTAATGTGAGGCTGGAGGGAGTCGGTTGAGATAGTAGAGAGTACAGAAAGCATCTGCATTTCAGCTTTTAAAAGATTGCCGTAGGAGGCCTCTGTCGTTGCCTTGTCGATTATCAGTTGGAGACATTCCAATTGAGTTCTTGGTAAGTCTTTTTCTGTAGCATCTTCCACGTTATTCCATAACTTCTTAAAGCTGTCTGCTGATAAAGAGGCAGGAGCTGCAACAAGGATGGCAATTAATATGATGACAATTTTTTTCATGCTCTCATTGTTTTGTTCTTGAAAATATTCAAAATATGCGTATCGAGGATGCTTTGAAATATTTCCATAGAAACCGTTTGCGCATATTACACTGCAAAGATAAGAAAATAATTATAAAAAAGCAAAGTTAGAAAAATCTGTTTTTCTTTCTTTGTTAGGAAAGAAAACAGTAATTTTGCAGCTAAATCGTGAAAATAAGAGGATTTATGATAAAGATAACATTTCCTGATGGTTCTGTACGTGAATACGAGAATGGTGTGACAGGACTTGAAATAGCAGAAAGTATCTCGCCAGCGTTGGCGCGCAATGTATTGTCTTGCGGTGTGAATGGTGAGACTGTGGAACTTAACCGGCCCATTAACCAAGATTCAAAGATAGAACTTTACAAGTGGGAAGACGAGGAGGGCAAACATTCTTTCTGGCACACTTCTGCACACTTGTTGGCAGAGGCTCTAAAGGAACTATACCCAGGGATACAGTTTGGATTCGGCCCTGCTGTGGAGAATGGCTTTTTCTATGATGTAATGCCGAAGGAAGGCGATGTCATAAAAGAAGGCGATTTCGAGAAAATAGAGAAGAAAATGAAGGAGTTGGCTTCTAAGGATGAGCCGGTTGTCAGGAAGGAGATTTCCAAGAGAGATGCTTTGTCAGAGTTCAAGGCAGATGGTCAGGAATACAAGTGTGAGCATATAGAGCAGGATCTTCAAGATGGCGAGATTACTACATATACACAAGGCAATTTCACAGATCTTTGCAAGGGTCCGCACATTGTCAGTACGGGAGCTATAAAGGCTATCAAGATAATGAGTGTAGCTGGTGCATTCTGGCGTGGTGATGCCAAGCGAGAGCAGATGACACGTATATACGGTATTACGTTTCCGAAGAAGAAGATGCTCGATGAATATCTATTGATGCTTGAGGAGGCAAAGAAACGGGATCACCGCAAGATTGGCAAGGAAATGGAGCTGTTCATGTTTTCCGAGCGTGTCGGCAAGGGCTTGCCTATCTGGTTGCCGGCGGGAACGGAGCTCCGTCTGCGTTTGCAGGATATGCTCCGTCGCATCCAGAAACGTTATGGTTATCAAGAGGTCATCACTCCTCATATCGGCAGCAAGACACTCTACGTGACATCAGGCCACTATGCACATTACGGCAAGGATTCTTTCCAACCGATACATACCCCTGAGGAAGATGAGGAATATATGCTCAAACCGATGAACTGCCCTCACCACTGTGAGGTGTTCGCATGGAAGCCCCGTTCTTATAAGGATCTTCCTTTACGCATTGCCGAGTTTGGCACTGTGTATCGTTATGAGAAGAGCGGAGAGCTTCACGGGCTGACCCGAGTGCGTTCTTTCACACAGGATGATGCCCATATCTTCTGTCGTCCAGACCAGGTCAAGGGGGAGTTCCTGCGTGTGATGGATATTATAAATTCAGTATTCAAGATATTTGATTTCCAGAACTTTGAGGCTCAGATTTCACTGCGTGACCCGAACGACCATGAGAAATACATCGGCAGCGACGAGGTGTGGCAACATTCTGAACAGGCGATTATCGAGGCTTGCAAAGAGAAGGGTCTTAAAGCGAAGATAGAGTATGGTGAGGCAGCATTCTATGGGCCAAAACTCGATTTCATGGTCAAGGATGCTATCGGCAGACGTTGGCAGTTGGGCACGATACAGGTTGACTATAATCTTCCTGCCCGTTTCAAACTCGAATATACTGCGGAGGACAACTCTAAACAGACACCTGTGATGATACACCGTGCTCCTTTCGGCTCTATGGAGCGTTTCGTGGCAGTTCTTATTGAGCATACATCAGGTCGTTTCCCATTATGGCTTACTCCTAATCAGGTTGCCATCCTGCCTATCAGTGAGAAATACAATGATTATGCCAATGCTCTTGCCAAATATTTCGACAGTGAGGGGGTGAGGGCTACCGTTGATACTCGTGACGAGAAAATAGGCCGTAAAATCCGTGACAATGAGTTGAGACGTATACCTTATATGCTTGTTGTTGGCGAGAAAGAACAGGCTGATGGCAGTGTTGCTGTCAGAAAGAAAGGAGAGGGCGACAAAGGCGTAATGTCTAAAGAGGATTTCGCCAAAATGGTCAACGAGGAGGTTGCCAACCAACTGAAAGCGACTGAAAAAGGGCCAGAAGATTAATTTTAAGCGTTATATGATTAAAGGAGTGCCAAAACACTCCTTATTTGTTTTCGCTGTCTAAATACAACTTGACTGACAAACTCGTTTTTTGTCAAAGCTGCGCAATTATAATTCCACTAAATTTCATCCGTAGTTATCAGGTCAGACCAGGGACGATTATCTTTTCGTATAACCCCTGCTTCTAATTCCCCTATTAAAAAATCGGAATTTTGTTGTTGTTTAGTGAGTGGTTTTTCACTTTCCTCAAGTTCCTTTTTCAATTTCAAAAGTGCACTTACTACCTTGAAGTCTTCGGGATATTTTTCGGCTAATTCAAGCCCGACCATAATCCTGGTTTTCACATTGTCCATTATTTCTTCCATGTTCTCCTTTCCGGCTTTTTCTCCCATGAAAAGTAAAAGTGCATAACTGCGTCCTTCAATGCGTGCGGAAGAAACGGTTTTCTTTTTCTGTTTGTTTTGGGCTGAAGATTTTTTCAACCATCCGAATAAATTTTTCATAGTTGTTAATTTTTATGCCGCTAAGACACTCCGCAGCAGTTTAATTTTTGTTTTGTCTATGTTAAAAAAGTGGGGCCAGTATAATACTTGAATAAGTAAGATCACCTTTTTATTTATAAAGTCTTAAATTACAAAATTAATACAAAAGTATATTTTAAAATTATAATTTCATCTTTCCACTTATTAAATATAGTTAAGAGATGGCACTCTAATATTATAATTGATAATTATTCAATAAAGTTCTAAATATATTCGGTGAAGGATGCCACGTTCACCTGGTTCGCTGCCGGCACTATAAAGCCTGACGAAG
>JAJPZD010000118.1 GCA_021204605.1 Prevotella sp. | reverse complement strand
GCCACACTGTCAAGTACGGGAACCCCTTCATTTTCCGTAAATCCATTGGATGTTTATCATGGAGATTTGGGCGTTTTTACTCCCGATGATGTGGTGTTGGCTATTTCCTATTCCGGGAATACAGAAGAATTACTTAGGTTCTTGCCGTTGTTGCATGAGCAAAAAATACCGATTATCAGTATGACGGGTAATCCCGATTCATTGTTGGCGCAGTATGCGACTTGCCATTTGAATGTTGCCGTAAAGCATGAGGCCTGTCCTTTGAATTTGGCTCCCACATCATCTACAACGGCAATGTTGGCAATGGGAGATGCCATTGCATGCGCATTAATGGAAATGCGCCATTTCAAGGCTTCCGATTTTGCACAATTGCACCCCGGCGGCAGTTTGGGGAAAAGGTTGTCGTGAAAGATCTATTGCTGCGATTTATAGAAATCTCTTTGATTTTTTTCAAATTTTTTAACTTGCAAAACTTGAGTAATTCATTTACTTATCTGTGATATTTCAGTTAAAATTGTTATATTTGCATTGAATATTGTAATATAAGGTTTTTTCCCAAAAGCCTATATACTAAAATAATGATATCATGCCAAATAAATCACATTTCAATAGTGGTCTGCGAACATTGGTTCAACAATGTCGTGATGGTATAAAGCATAGTACATGTGTGAATATTCCTAATTTTAATAAAACTTATCATGCAATATATATTCAAGATGCAATAACTTTTTTAAAAAATCTGCCAGATTCATCAGTACAACTGATATTGATTGACCCACCATACAATTTGGATATAGATTATTGGGACACGTTTTCAAACTATATAGAATGGGCGAAGCAATGGATAGATGAAATATATCGTATAATGACTGATAATGGAAATTGTGTTATATTTGGTGGTTTTCAGTTCCAAGACATGAAAAGAGGTGATTTATTGGAGATTTTGTATTATATACGTCATTATACTAAATTGAGACTTGTAAACCTTGTTATATGGTATTATAAGAATGGAATGAGTGCACACAGGTATTTCGCAAATCGTCATGAGGAAGCGATTTGGTTATCAAAGACAAAAAAATATTTTTTTGACCTTAATGCTGTTAGAATACCTTACGATGAAGATTCAAAAAAGTTGGCTTTTAAAGATAAGAGACTTATTCCAGAAAATATAGAGAAAGGGAAGAATCCTACTAATGTTTGGGAGATTGGACGATTGAATGGTAACTCAGCGGAACGGGTTGGACATTCTACACAGAAACCGACAGAAATAATTCGTAGGTTTGTAAAATCACTATCATACGAAGGCTCTTTAGTCTTGGATTTTTTTGCTGGCTCAGGTACAACAGGAAGAGTCTGCATTGAAGAAAATCGTCATTCGATAATGGTTGATAAAGATAGTTCATTAAAAGGTTTCTTTAAGAAACATAGAGAAAAAATGAACGTGAATTTAACCAAATCATACGAAATATTAGAGAATGTCAGTATTAATGATTTTTTCGAAAAAGTAAAAAACAATATATCATAATGTTTTATCAATCAAACGATAATAACTTTATTTTGTATAATGGAGATTGTAAACAAGTGTTACGCCAACTAAATCAACAAGTTGACATGATATTTGCAGACCCTCCTTATTTTCTTTCTAATGGAGGTAAGAAAATTCAAGGAAATAAAATTGTTCCTGTTGATAAAGGTGAATGGGACAAGATAAAATCATCAGATACTATTGATAGTTTTAATCAAGAATGGATTCAAGCCTGTAAGCCACTTCTTAAATACGATGGGACAATATGGGTATGTGGTACTTTTCACAATATATATTCTGTTGAGAAATGTCTAAAGGATGAGGGATTCCAAATTATCAACATAATTACGTGGCACAAAACTGATCCTACACCTACTTGGGGGAAACTACATTTTAATTTTTCGTCTGAATATATTATTTGGGCAAGAAAAACCCCAAAATCAATACACTATTTCAATTATGAATTGATGAAACAATTAAATGGTGGTTTATTGATGCATGATGTATGGAGACTACCCACTGTAGAAATGTGGGAAAAAACTTGTGGAAAACATCCCACACAAAAACCATTACGTCTGCTTTATAGAATTATACTGGCCTCAACCAGAATAGGAGAGATAATTCTTGATCCCTTCGCGGGCAGTTGCTCTACAGGCATAACTGCAAATCTTTTAGATAGAAAATTTATTGGTATAGACGAGTCGGAAGAGTATTTATGTTTAGGAAGACGAAGGAAAATAGATATAGAAAATCCGTTGCGTTTAAATGCCATGAAAAAATATATTTCAGAAAATCCAGACGAGGTAACTGTTTTGGTCAATCATGTACGTAAAGAAACTAAGCAAAAAATGATTGAGACAGGCATTTGTTACCTTCGTGCTGGAGATTCAAAGGGTTCTTTGTGTATAACTCCTGGTTTTGAACGTTTGCAATATATTTTATTACATACGGCAGGAAAGGATTGTCAATTATTCAAATTGAAAAAGAAAGGCTGCTTTCAAATATGGACTAAGGAAACACTTGAACAATTAGGTTTCACTCCATCACATTCTGTTTATTATATCGTTTTGAAATTTGACAATAGATTATTGCGGAATTTTAAAGTACCAAATAATATTAAACAAAGAATAAATACTTATAGAGCAAAGATTCGCCCTTTAAGTAGTTTTCTTGATTACGAATTATATTAAAAGAATTATGGCAAAAAAGAATCAATCATCAAGATTAACCAGACAGCACAAAGATAGTCATGGCGTTGTTGGTATTTTTGGAGAAGAAGCCAAACTGCATGATATGGCAGTTGGTAAAATATCTCATAGTATAATCGAAAGACTTAAATTAGATTATCCTCAGTTGTCTTTTAGATATAGGACCGGTATTGATAAAAAAGAAATTAATGAAGCTTTAAAGAAAGTTGACCCCGAACTTGGGCAAACATTATTTGTTGAAAATGCCGGCATTATACCAGATGGTGGAATCATTGAAGTAAAAGATGACAATGGTAATTGGAGAGTTGTATTGGTTTCAGAAGCAAAACATCAAGGTAAGGATATTGAAAATATTAAGCGTGGTGTTCTTGTTGGAAGAAATGAAGATCAAGATCTTATGGCAGCAGGTAATGCCATTGAAAGATCTCATAAGAATATCTCTGAAATTGCAAATTTTATGTTGGCAGAATCTCATTTCCCATACGTTTTATTTTTGGAAGGTTCAAACTTTCTCACAGAAACAATAAACGTAACAAGACCTGATGGAAGAATTGTTACTTTAGAATACGATTCAGGCACATTGAATAGACTTGATAGATTGACAGCTGCAAATTATGGCATGCGAATAAATACGAATTTATGTAAAAACAAGTTCGTTAAGCATAATGATAAAATGATTATGTTACAGGCAGCTTCTATTTATACACAAGGAAACGGTGGTAGCTGGATAATCAAGGATATGTTTGACGTTATGCTTGAGATATCCAAAACATCATTACAAGTGTTAGGGAGAGATTTGTTTGAACAATTAACGAAGAAATAATTGTGTTCTTTAGAAATTTCAACATGGTCAGAAACGCTACAAATAAATTACTACAAAAGGCAAAAAAGTCAAAGACAGATGAATTCTATACACAATTTAGTGATATAGAACGGGAATTACAATATTATCAAAAATGTTTTGTCGGAAAAGTTGTATATTGTAATTGCGATAATCCTCGTATGAGTAATTTTTTCCGTTATTTTGTTATTAACTTTCATTCATTAGGACTAAAAAAACTAATCGCTTCATATTATAACGCTACTGACAATGATTTTTTTCAGCCTAATGAATTAAAAAGAGGTTTTTTCTGTGAATATTCTGGTATAAACAGTGATAATAATTCTGCAAAAATAGAATTATTACAATTCAATGGCAATGGGGATTTTAGAAGTTCTGAATGTGTAGAACTTCTAAAACAGTCAGATATTGTTGTGACAAATCCTCCGTTTTCCCTATTTAGAGAATTTGTAGCACAAATAGTAAAATATAAGAAACAATTCCTTATTATTGGTAATGTTAACGCTCTTACCTATAAAGAAATTTTTAAATTAATTCAAAATGATAAGGTATGGTTAGGGGTAAATCTTGGAAGAGGTATTTCTGGATTCATTGTTCCTGATTCCTATAAACGTTACGGATCAGAAGTGCATACAGATTGTAACGGAAATACAGTGATTTCAACCAATGGCTGTCTTTGGTTGACAAATCTGGAATTAAAACAACGGCATGAAGACATTAATTTGACAAAAGAGTATTATGGAAATGAAGAAAAATATCCGATGTTTGATAATTGCAAAGGCATTAATGTGAACAGGACACAGGATATTCCAAAAGATTATTCTGGACTCATGGGAGTGCCAATAACTTTCTTGCACAAATATAATCCAGATCAATTTGAAATTATCAGATTCAGGAAAGGAGATGATGGGAAAGATTTACGGGTAAATGGTAAATGCCCATACTTTAGAATTCTCATAAAGAATAAACGTATAAATGTATAATAAAAGTTAATGATTTTCAATGGAAGGATTAGAAAAGTTTCGTGAGGCATTTTAATCCAGGAAAATTCATCGAGTTATAATGGATATTTGCAGAAATATTTTATAATGGTATTCTTGCTGGTTGATTTTAAGAACATTAAGAGTAGTAAGATAATTGAAATCAGTAAAACAAAACGTAGCATTTTAAAAATAAAGCGTTAAATTTGCAGATGGTTATCGTGAAAAAGCATGGATACTCTTAAAGACAAGACGGCGAAAGGACTGATGTGGGGAATACTCAACAACGGTACGACAGAGTTGTTGAACCTCATCATAGGCATATTCCTTGCCCGGATGTTGTCGCCGTCTGACTATGGAATAGTCGGTGTCTTGGCGATTTTCTCGGCAATTGCGGGGAATCTGCAAAACAGTGGTTTTTCACGTGCTTTGGTCAACATGAAAAATCCGGAGGCACGCGACTATAACGCCGTGTTCTGGTTTAATATCCTTGTCAGTATTGCGATATACATCATTCTGTTTTTCTGCGCTCCGCTTATTGCCGCATATTTCCGTCAGCCGGTACTTGTCAAGTTGTCGCGTTTCGTGTTCTTGGCTTTCGTGATATCATCATTCGGTATTGCACACAGTGCATATATAACTAAGAACCTTATGGTGAAAGAATTGGCAATATTAACATTTGTTGCAATGATTGTGTCAGGATGCGTCGGTATAACCCTTGCTTTCTATGGCAAGGCATATTGGAGTTTGGCATGGCAGCAGGTGATTTATATTACAGTAGTGAATATCGGACGGTATTTTTTTGTACCATGGCGGCCATCATTTCATATAGACTTCACTCCGATAAAACGGATGTTTGGGTTTAGCGTCAATATTCTCTTTACGATGATTATAAACACTTTAAGCACAAATATATTGACATTTATTTTCGGAAGGCTGTTCCCTATAAAAACCGTAGGCAATTTCACGCAGGCAAATAAGTGGAACACAATGGGTTACACATTTATAATGGGAGGTGTGTCGCAGGTTTCGCAGCCTGTTCTTGCCCATGTCAGGGATGATATTGACCGTGAGAAAAGAGTGTTCCGGAAGATGATGCGCTTCACGGCATTCCTGTCGTTCCCTGCCATGTTCGGACTTTCTTTGGTGGCCGACGAGTTCATTCGTATTACGATATCCGACAAGTGGGCAAGTTGTGTGCCTCTGCTGCAACTGCTGTGTATCGGTGGAGCATTCATGCCTTTCCATACTATGTATCAGAATTTCACGTTAAGTCGTGGTCGGAGTGATATATATTTATGGTGTAACATCTTGCTTATAGCGTTGCAGATAACATTGGTACTTGTATTTGCCAAATATGGAATAACAATAATGGTTGGTGCGTATAGTGCCCTTACAATATTATTCCTTATAGTGTGGCAGTGTATTGCCCACCGTCTTATGGGTTTGCGCTTTATAGAGACGGCAAAGGACATCTTCCCTTTCATGCTCGTTGCGGCGGTGATAATGGTGGCTGTGTATTTTCTGACAGCAGGAATAAACAACCTGATATTCCTTCTATTGGCTCGTATAATCTTAGCCTCCGCCCTCTATTTCTTGGTAATGAAAGCATGTAGAGTGAGGATTTTGGAGGAGTGTATAGAGTATTTCAAGTCAAAATTCTGATTGAGCGTGTTAATAAAATATAAATATTATCAAATTTATTGCAGCCAAATTGTCAGGAATTAAATATAATATGTACTTTTGCAGTCCGATTATTATCAGGGGATAAAGTTAGAAACCCATGAGCGGGGTGTTAATAGTTGTACCTATGGCCGGGTGCAACGGTTAGAGAATCGCCGTTCAAACACATTAATTTAAAAACGTTTAGAAGTAATTTTAAAATTAGAAATGGACACTTTAAGTTACAAGACTATTTCCGCCAATAAGGAAACGGCGAAGAAAGAGTGGGTGGTGATAGACGCTGCCGACCAGGTAGTCGGTCGTCTATGCTCGAAGGTTGCGAAGATACTTCGCGGAAAATACAAGCCTAATTTCACTCCTCACGTTGACTGTGGTGATAATGTGATTTTGATTAATGCTAATAAAGCCGTTTTTACAGGCAAGAAAGAGACAGACAAGGTTTACATCCGCTATACAGGTTATCCTGGTGGTCAGCGTTTCAGAACGCCTGCTGAATGGCGCAAACGTACCAACGGTTCAGAGAAAATCATACGTCATGCCGTAAAGGGTATGCTTCCGAAGAGCATTTTGGGTCGTGCCCTGATGAGAAACCTTTATATTTTTGAGGGTCCTGAGCACAATATGCAGGCTCAGAAGCCGAAAGCTATAGATATTAACCAGATCAAATAATCACAAGAATAATGGAAGTAGTTCATACAATAGGTCGCCGCAAAAGTGCAGTCGCACGTATTTATCTTAGCGAGGGCACAGGCAAAATAACCATAAACAAGAAAGACATTACCGAATATTTCCCATCAGCAATACTTCAGTATGTTGTTAAGCAGCCGTTGGAATTGCTTGATGCAAAAGAGAAATACGACATCAAGGTGAACATCTTTGGTGGCGGTTTCACGGGACAGAGCCAGGCTATCCGTCTTGCTGTGGCACGCGCATTGGTGAAGATTGATGCTGAGGACAAGAAGAACTTGAAGAATCACGGTTTCCTTACCCGCGACTCACGTAAGGTTGAGCGTAAGAAGCCAGGTCAGCCGAAGGCCCGCCGCCGTTTCCAGTTCAGCAAGCGTTAATGTCGGAATTGCACCATATTTATATATAGGGCAATTTTATGAAAATCCCCTTGATAGGGCTGTTTAGCATCTAAACTGGCAAGACCCGCATAATCACGGAGTGAACGAGTGTGCCTATGCGGTTACTTGTCGGTTGGTTCTTAGAAAACTGAAAAGAAAGTAAACAAATAATTAAAATCAAACAAAATGCCAAGAACAAATTTTGATATGTTGTTGAGAGCCGGATGTCATTTCGGTCATCTCAAACGCAAGTGGAATCCTGCAATGGCTCCTTATATCTTTATGGAGCGCAACGGTATTCACATCATAGACCTTCATAAGACAGTTGTAAAGATCGACGAGGCTGCTGATGCTTTGAAACAAATCGCCAAGTCGGGGAAGAAAGTGCTCTTCGTGGGTACGAAGAAACAGACGAAGGATCTTATCGCTACAAAGGCTACTTCTGTCGGTATGCCATACGTAACAGAGCGTTGGCCGGGAGGTATGTTGACGAACTTCCCTACAATCCGCAAGGCTGTGAAGAAGATGGGTAACATCGACAAGATGATGAACGATGGAACATACGCAAATCTTTCAAAACGAGAGTTGCTGCAGATTACACGCCAGCGTGCCAAATTGGAGAAGAACCTTGGCTCGATAGTTGACCTTACCCGTCTGCCTTCCGCACTGTTTGTTGTTGACGTATTGAAGGAGAATATCGCAGTCAGGGAGGCAAACCGTCTTGGTATTCCTGTATTCGCTATTGTGGATACCAACTCCGACCCTAACAATATCGATTTCATGATACCAGCCAACGACGACGCTAAGGACAGTGTTGACGTTATCCTCACCGCTTGCTGCGATGCCATCAGCGAGGGCTTGGAGGAGCGTAAGATTGAGAAGGCAGACGAGAAGGCTGCTAAGGAACAGGCAGAGGCCAATGCCGCAGAGGACAAGCCGAAGCGCGTACACAAGGCACGCAAGGATGCGCCTAAGGTTCCTAAGGCACAGGTAGAGGAGAAGCCAGCAGAGGACACACCTGCACAGGAAGAGTCTTCTGCGGAGGCATAATAACAACATTTATTTTAATAAAAATCTAAAAAGGATTACGACTATGGCTGTTACAATAGCTGACATACAGAAAATACGCAAGATGACAGGTGCAGGTTTAGCAGACTGCAAGAAGGCACTTACTGAGAGCGATGGCGATTTCAGCAAGGCAATAGAGATTATACGAGAGAAGGGTCAGGCCATCGCAGCCAAGCGCAGCGACCGTGAGACTTCAAACGGTTGTGTGCTTGTAAAGACCACTGATGGCTTTTCCGCGATGATCGCCTTGAAGTGTGAGACTGATTTTGTGGCTAACGGTAAGGATTTCATTGCTCTCACACAGAGTATTCTCGATGCTGCCATCGCTGCAAAAGCCAAAACACTTGACGAGGTGAAGGCATTGCCACTCAACGGCTCGACAGTTCAGGACGAGGTGGTAGCCCGTTCCGGTATCACTGGTGAGAAGACAGAGCTTGATGGGTATCTGTATCTTGAGGGTAACAATGTTTCCGTTTATGACCACATGAGTAACCACTTGCTGTGCACAATGGTTCAGACCAACAAGCCTGCTGAGGAGCAGGCTCACGCTATCGCAATGCAGGTGGCTGCTATGAATCCTGTCGCTCTTGACGAGGCAAGTGTTCCACAGGAAATCAAGGATACCGAGATGAAAGTGGCTATTGAGAAGACGAAAGAAGAACAGATTGAGAAAGCTGTTCAGGCTGCGTTGAAGAAGGCTGGTTTCAACCTCTATATAGCAGAGAACGAGGAGCATATTGCTGAGGGTATCTCTAAGGGTAACATCACGGAGGCACAGGCTGACGAGATCCGTCAGATTAAGAAGGACGTTGCTGAGCAGAAAGCCAACAGTCTGCCAGAGCAGATGGTGAAGAATATCGCCAATGGCCGTATGGCTAAGTTCTACAAGGACTCCTGTCTGCTCAGTCAGGAATTCATCCAAGACACGAAGATGAGCGTATCACAATACCTCGCTTCTGCCGACAAGGAACTTACCGTAGTGGCTTTCAAGCGTTTCACGCTTAGGGCAGAGTAAATAAAGCCCCTCATTAAAGCCTCTCCCTAACCCTCCCCCATAGGGAGGGGATAAATTACCCTTGGGGGACTTTTAAGACTGCTTGAGGATTCCCATAGGGGGGATTGTGCTACCGTATAGAGAGGCTTGCAGAAATGCGGTTGAAAGTTTGCAAATGTCGCAATAAGTAAGTACTTTTGCACTACCCGTTAGGCGGGATGTGGCGCAGTTGGTTAGCGTACGCGTCTGGGGGGCGTGTGGTCGCTGGT
>JAJPZD010000255.1 GCA_021204605.1 Prevotella sp. | reverse complement strand
TCTTGCTAAGAGGTTAAGAGTTAATGTAGCTCCCCAATTTATTGTGGAAGAGGGCTCGATGCGGCTGAAGCCGAATGTAATTGAATGAAAAATGAAAAATGAAGAATGAAAAATGAAAAATGTGAAATTATAAATGAAGAATGAAGAGTAGGGTGGCGTTGTGTTTTCGCCACCAAATTTGTGAATCGGTTTACAAGTAGTTGTGATGGGGTGTTTTTGATAAAATTTGTCAGAGGTATTGGAGAAAAGAGGAAAATTAAAACGTATTGTTCATATTATCCGAATTTATTATTATCTTTGCTTACAAAATTGAAAAACCACAACCGTATGGAAGGCTATTCTCAAACACCGAAAGAAGAACGGATAAATGCTCTGAAATCTATTATGCCTGAGATTTTTGACGAGGGCAAAATTGATTGGGAAAAGTTGAGAGAAACATTGGGCGAAAATGCGAATATTTCCGATGAACGCTATGTACTGAATTGGGCAGGCAAGGGTGATGCTTTCCGTGCGATGCAGCAGCATACTTCAGCAACACTCGTTCCATGTCGTGAGGAGTCCGTTGATTTTGACAACACCCAAAACATCTTTATCGAAGGCGAGAACATGGAAGTGCTTAAAGTACTTCAAAAGAGTTATTTCGGCAAGGTGAAAATGATTTATATTGACCCACCATATAACACGGGAAATGACTCCTTCATATATCCTGACAAGTTTTCAGAAAAGAAAAGTGATTATTTGCAACGTGTTGGGGATAAAGACGAAAATGGCTACATGACACGAGAAGGCATGTTCCACAAAAACAGCAAGGAAAACGGGCAATATCACAGCAACTGGCTCAGCATGATGATGCCACGCCTTTACCTTGCAAAAAGTCTGCTTCGTGACGATGGAGTGATTTTTATTTCCATTGATGATAACGAGGTATATAACCTTCGGTTGTTGATGAACGAAATTTTTGGAGAAGAGAATTTTGAAGGTCAACTTGTAATTAAAACAGCGACAGACAATAATCCTTCTCAAATAAATACTGAACATGAATACATGGTATGTTATGCAAAAAATAAGGCAGAACAAAATAATTGGATGAAACATAGTGATGCTGCCGGATTAATTGTTCAGCAATATTTAAACTTAAAGCGAGATTGTTCAGACATTAATGAAATACAGACTAAACTTCGTAGCTGGATAAAGACAAATAAAGGCATACTCCAACAAGTAGCTCATTATAATAATGTTGATGAAAAGGGAGTTTACAGCAGTTCAAGTAATTCATCGAATCCACATCCAGGAGGATATATGTTTGATATTATCCATCCTGTTACAGGATTGCCATGCCCTAAACCAATGAATGGTTGGAGATGGACAGAAAAAACTTTCCAAGAGTATGCTGCAAATGGAGAAATTGAATGGGGAAAAGACCATACCACCCAGCCTCACGTTAAAAAACGTATTGATACGTGTATTGAGTTTTTAAGGTCTCTCATATATGAAGATAATAGAGGCACAACGAAAAAGTTGTCAGATTTATTTGATGGTCACAAAGTATTTGATAATCCTAAACCTATTAACGTATTGTCTAATATATTTGATTTCGTAACCGATAAAGATTCAATTGTATTAGATTTCTTTGCCGGTAGTGGCACCACCGCTCACGCAGTTATACAACTTAATGCCGAAGATGGAGGCAGTCGCAAATTTATTTGTGTACAACTTCCAGAACTATGTGACGAGAAAAGTGAGGCATATAAAGCTGGTTATAAGACAATAGCAGAAATATCGAAAGAGCGTATCCGTCGTGCAAGTAAGAAGATAAGAAATGAAATAGAGACTGAGAGAGACAAACAAAAAGGAGAACTCCCATTTGATGGCATTCAAAACACTCCAATGCCCGACCTTGGTTTTAAAGTGTTCAAATTGTCAGAAAGCAATTTCAAGCAATGGAATAACATAAAAAATGTTGACGAGAAGAAGTTGAATGAACTTTTTATCAAATTCAGCGACCCAGTAGCAGAAAATGCCACTACGGAAAATATGATTTATGAGCTGCTGTTGAAATGCGGCAAGGATTTAAACAGCAAGATTGAACATATAAATGAATATCATGCCATCAATGACAGAGAACTTGTCCTGATGTTAGAGTCCATTTCCCAGGAGGCGATAGACTCCATTATTACCCTGCATCCCAACAAGGTGATAGCCCTCGACCGCCTATTTGAAGGCAATGACCAAATGAAAACCAATACCGCTCTGCAAATGCGTGATGCGGGAATTGAATTTAAAACGATATAGGCACCTCAGTCATTTACATATTTGGAACGTTAATGAAACTATCCTTTGAATCCAATTTAAGTTACCAGCAGGAGGCGATACAATCAGTAGTCGGTCTGTTTGAAGGGCAAGGCAAGGAAGAGTCGAGCTCCATATTTCAATCTTATGAAAATGGAATGCTCGACTTAGTTGATTGTGTTGGGAACAGATTGCTCTTACATGATGATCAAGTGCTTGAAAACTTGAAAAAGGTTCAGACGAAAAACGGGATTGAACCATCAGAATCACTTGAGAACATGAATTTCTCTATTGAGATGGAAACCGGCACGGGCAAGACCTACGTTTATCTCCGTACGATCTACGAGTTGAACAAAAATTATGGATTCAAGAAATTTGTCATTGTAGTCCCATCAGTACCTATCAGAGAAGGCGTAATAAAGAATCTTCAAATCACCCATGAGCATTTTCAGACTCTTTACGACAATACACCTATACGTTTTTATGTATATGACAGAGCTAAAATCTCACAGTTAAGGGGTTTCGCTACAGGAAACAATATTGAGGTGTTAGTGATAAACATCGATTCATTTGCCAAAGACGAGAATGTAATTAACAAACCTAATGACAAGTTGAACGGTCAAATGCCTATCAGGTTTATACAATCCGTCAAGCCAATAGTGATTGTGGATGAGCCACAAAACATGGAATCCGAGAAACGTAGAGTTGCTATCGAAAATCTAAAACCATTATGTACCTTACGGTATTCGGCAACACATCGCAATTTATACAACCATATTTACAGTCTTAATCCTGTAAAAGCATACGATTTAGGCTTGGTAAAACAGATTGAGGTGGACTCAGTTTTTGAGGAGAACTCATTGAACGGTGCCTTTGTCGCTCTGGAAGCCATTAAGCCCAGCAAAACAAAGATGACTGCCAAAGTTTCGATTGATATAAACGGAAAAGCTGGCGTAACAAGGAAATCTGTATCTATACGTGTAGGTGATGATTTGTACGACCTTTCCAATAACCGTGAAGTTTATCGGAATGGATACATCGTGGAAGAAATCGATGCTATCAATAATTGTATTACATTCTCCAATGGAAAAGAGCTATATTGCGGACAACGACAAGATGATTTAAATGATGAAATCATGAAATTCCAAATACGCCGTACCGTTGAAGAACACTTACGTAAGGAATTGAAACTAAACAAACAAGGTATAAAAGTATTGTCTCTCTTTTTCATTGACAGAGTGGCTAACTACCGTACATACGATGAACAGGGGAATATTACTAAGGGGAAAATTGCCGTTTGGTTTGAAGAAGTCTATAAAGAACTGATAGAACGCCCCGCTTATAGTAGTTTGAATAAATACCCCATACAAAAGACTCATAACGGTTATTTCTCACAAGACAAGAAAGGAAGATTAAAAGACACATCTGGTGAGACGCAAGCTGACGATGATACATACAATTTGATAATGAAAGACAAGGAGTCGTTGCTCGATATAAACAATCCTCTTCGTTTTATCTTTTCGCATACCGCATTAAGAGAAGGATGGGATAATCCGAATGTTTTCCAAATATGCACACTCAACGAGACAAAATCAGAAATCAAGAAACGTCAGGAAATTGGAAGGGGTCTTAGATTGGCAGTCAATCAAGAGGGCATGCGTTGCTATGACAAAAACATTAATCGTCTGACTGTCATCGCCAATGAATCATACAATGATTTTGCGAAAGCATTGCAGATTGAATTGCAAGAAGATTGTGGTGTGGATTTTGGCGGACGTATCAAACCCAAACGCAAAAGAGTTGCTGTCAATTACAAGAAAGGTTTTCAGGCAGATCCACAATTTCTTGAAATTTGGGAAAAATTAAAGGAGAAAACGACATATCGTGTGAATTACGATTCCGAAGATCTTATCAAGAAAGCAAGCGATGAAATAAGCAACATGCCACCTGTCACGGCTCCACGTATTCGTTCGATAAAAAAAACTGTTATCGTATCTGAACAGGGTGTAGATACCGAATATCAAGGAGACAATGTTTCTGTCTATTCAACAGATTATGCCATTCCAGACATTTTGAGTTATGTGCAGAACCGTACAGAGCTGACACGCTCAACCATATCAAGGATATTGGAAGAATCAGGACGATTGACAGAATTGCCCAACAACCCCCAACTTTTCATGGATATGGTTGTAGATAGGATAAAATACACTTTGCAAGAGTTGATGATTAATGGTATAGAATACCTGAAAATCGGAAACTCCACATACGAAATGCGTTTGTTTGAAGAACAGGAATTGGAAATATATTTAAATGATTTTACATATAAGGTTACGAATAAAGATAAAACCATATATGATAAATATGTTCCTCTTGATTCCTCTGTGGAAAATCAATTTGCCCATGATTGCGAAACAAGCGAGCAGGTTAAATTTTACTTCAAACTACCTAATTGGTTCAAGATACCTACACCCATAGGCTATTACAATCCTGATTGGGCAGTAGTACTTGAGGATGACAAGAAAGTTTATTTCGTGGCAGAAACCAAAGATACAGGTACTCCAATTGTGGACTTGAATAAGCTACATCCTTCAGAGAAACAGAAAATCCGTTGCGGAGAAGCACATTTCACACTGTTTGACGATATAGAATACAAGGTTGTCAGCAAAGTAAGTGATTTGATATAAATGAAGAATTGAATTATCAATTCTCAATTTTCAATTTCCATGGTGTTGGCGTGGCGTTTACTCTGAAGTAAGCGATGAGAGCGATGTCGAAGATGAGGGTGCTGTAAGCGGGTACGTTGCCGTAGTCCGCAGAGCCATAGCCTAATTGGTATGGGACATACACACGCCAGATGTCACCGATGTGCATATATTGTAGAGCTGTGGTGAAGCCGTCAACGAGGTCGCCAACATAGAATTCTGCGGGATAAGCCGTTGCCGGGTTGTAGTCGCCGGTATAGTTTTCGTCGAACACGAAGCCGTCGGGGTAAGAAGTCGAGGGGATGAGACGGCCTCTGTAGTTGACGTAAACGGAGTCGGAGTACATAGGGCAGCCGCTTCCTGTACCTTCTTCTAAAACGTGGACGGCGATGAATTTGGTAGGTTCCAGTTGTATGGTATCCTCGTAGGAATAGTTTTTTATCACTTTCCAGTTGCCGTCGGCATTGTCTAAGGCAATATTGTAAATATTTTGGAAATACGTATCATTGCGAGCCTGCCAGTCGGGGAATTCCTCGATGGTATCGGTGTTCTCGCTGCAAGAGTTGATGAATAGAGGCAAGGCGAGCAGAGCTAAGAGAGTTAAGATATTCAGATTTTTCATTTACTGTAGTTTTTTAAGCAGAGAGGCGATGCTCACTTTTTCCTCGATGATTGAGTTGAGTTGGCAGATGTTCACCCTGTCTTGTTTCATAGTATCACGGAAGCGCAGCGTGACGCAGTTGTCGTTGAGGGAGTCGTGGTCAACGGTAACGCAGAAAGGCGTGCCGATGGCATCTTGTCGTCGGTATCGTTTACCGATGCTGTCTTTCTCGTCGTATTGGCAGTTGAAGTGGAATTTGAGGTTGTCAACGATTTCACGTGCTTTTTCGGGCAGTCCGTCTTTTTTCACAAGAGGCAGCACTCCGAGTTTGACAGGTGCGAGAGGAGCGGGGAGTTTGAGCACTATGCGAGTTTCACCGTTGTCAAGTTGTTCTTCTTCGTAGGAGTGGCACATTATGGAGAGGAACATGCGGTCAACGCCGATACTTGTTTCTATGTCGTAGGGAGTGTAGCTTTCGTTAGTCTGCGGGTCGAAATATTTTATTGAGCGTCCTGAGAATTTCTCGTGTTGTGACAGGTCGAAGTCAGTACGGCTGTGTATTCCCTCCACCTCTTTGAAGCCGAATGGCATTTTGAATTCGATGTCGGTGGCGGCATTAGCGTAGTGAGCGAGTTTTTCGTGGTCGTGGAAGCGGTAGTTTTGAGCGCCGAAGCCGAGTGCTTGGTGCCATTTCATTCGAGTTTCTTTCCACTTTGCGAACCATTCCATTTCCGTGCCTGGTTTCACGAAGAACTGCATTTCCATCTGTTCGAATTCACGCATACGGAAGATGAACTGTCGAGCAACGATTTCGTTTCTGAAGGCCTTACCTATTTGGGCGATACCGAAAGGAATTTTCATGCGTCCTGTTTTCTGCACGTTGAGGTAGTTGACGAAGATGCCCTGAGCTGTTTCTGGTCGGAGGTAAATCTTGTTGGTGCTGTCTGCTGTGGAGCCTATTTCAGTTGAGAACATCAGGTTGAACTGCCTTACGTCGGTCCAGTTTTTCGTGCCGCTTATTGGGTCAACGATTTCCTCGTCGATGATTATCTGTCGCAGTTCGTTGAGGTCCATTGCGTTCATGGCAACTTTGTAGCGTTCATGCAAAGCGTCGTGTTTTTTCAGGTTTTCGAGCACGCGAGGATTAGTTACACGGAATTTCGTTTCGTCGAAGGTGTCTCCGAAGCGTTTTCGCGCTTTCTCCACTTCTTTGTATATTTTTTCCTCGTATTTTGCTATTTGGTCTTCTATGAGCACATCAGCGCGGTAGCGTTTTTTGGAGTCGCGGTTGTCTATCAACGGGTCGTTGAAGGCATCGACATGGCCAGATGCTTTCCAGATAGTGGGGTGCATGAAGATGGCGGAGTCGATACCCACGATATTGTCGTGGAGGAGCACCATGCTTTTCCACCAGTATTCCTTGATGTTGTTTTTCAGTTCGACACCGTTTTGTCCGTAGTCGTAAACAGCCGCAAGTCCGTCGTAAATGTCGCTGCTTGGGAACACGAAGCCATATTCCTTGCAGTGAGAAACTATCTTTTTAAAAACATCTTCCTGTGCCATTGCCTTTTACGTAAAGATTAAATATATTTGTTTTCGCTGCCAAAAGTATTAAAAAGCAATACTTTGGCAAATTTTGAGTGCAAAGATAAAGCAAATAAGGCAAAATACAAAAAAATTCACACACATTAAATTAGATTGTCGGTTTTCTGTGGTTGTATAGTTAGTCTAAACTCAGATTATCAAAAATTAACAGAAATACAATATATTTATGTGGAAGAACGAGAGTGTCATCATGAGGTAAGTTTGCGAATTGTTTTAGAATTGATTTAAATCAAGAAAAAAGGGATATATACATATATTAATTGAATTTAACTATTGGGGGGGGGTAAAATTAACCTTTTGTATTAAATTTGCCATCAATTTTATTTAATCTATCAAACGAGAGAGCGAAATTCAATAATATTATTTATTAATTAAATCTTTTTTACATGAAAAAATTATTAACTTTATGCACATTATTGTGCTTGTGTTTGTTTGCCAACGCAGCTACTTACACTAACCAAGAGCTTGGTACGCTGACGCTTGACGAAGATGTTAGCTATACAGGAGATACGTATCATAAATACATTTATACGTATACGCCTGAGGCGAGTGGTACACTTTCTATTACTACTGATGATGGTTTGGATGCATACTCTGATGCAGGTCTTTCAAGTTATATGAATCCGTTAAATACTGACCGTGATGATAATGGAGTAGAAATTTATAATTACTCTCTGACAGCAGGTAATACGTATTATTTTACGTTTACTACGATGTTGATTACAACATCTTTCAGTTACACTGCAACATTTGTGTCAGATTCAGATATTCCAGATAGTGGCATTACACTTGAGCTCGTTAAACCGACAGCGGAAGATGGTCTTAAAACAGATGAAGCAGGCAAAAAGACAATGACTCTTGGATCATTGCAAGATTTAGAGATTATTGTTAGGCCAAGCGAGTATAAAGGTGTGACATACGAAACAGTGACTGGTCAAGACGATGATGGAAATGACGTTACGTATGAGATACCAATATCCAACGGTTACAAGATGGCTATCACGATAGGAGAAGGTGAGGATCTAAGGGGCGAAAATTATAATGTGGATTTTAATGATACGGATAGTTGTTTTGAATGGACTGTTGAGGTAGATGAAGACGATGCTGATATATTCTACCAACTTTACAGTGATACAGAATACCCGGTTATAGCAACAATGACAGAAGACAATACAGTGCTTGTCAAGGACACACTATTTACAATAACCGGAACGTATGATCGTCCTGTATATTCAGAATATGATGTTAAGAGCATTGATCCGGATCCAGAGAGTAGTGAAACTACTGATATAGAATGGACATCCGGCAAGGATGCAGAGATTGCAGTAACATTCACAGGCAAGGTGAAGATTACTGAGGTTACAAGGAGTCTTGGTCAAGGAGTTGTACAGGATCTTACTAACGATCCAAAAGCAACGGGAGCAGATACGGAAGATGGTTACTCAACAGAGTGGACAATCACTGTTTCTTCTGATGAATTGAGTGCAGGTTATGATGAGAGTTCAAGTGAGGGAGATATTATAATTGGATTCTACGCAGAAGACGCAGACGGATACAAGCTCAACGAGGGCCTTGAATATACATATAGTTTCTATTACAAACTTGTAGAAGGTCAAGAAGAAGAAGATACAGAAATAAATCCGGGTATCAACCTTCTGACAGAGATAAATGATACGACATACGCTATTACAGCAACGCCAGCCGAGGCAAGTGCATACGCAGAAGCTGTTGGTGAAGATGCCGGATATTCTATAAGCGGAGAAAGTTGGTATTTTGAAGCAAAGGCAAATATCGTACTTTTCGAGAGCGATACATTGAAGATCAAGACTGCTGCTGACTATTGTTATATTGCAAACAGTGGTAATCACATCACAGATATCCAGAGTCGCAATTCTTCATACACCGGTTACTTGAACTTAGCTTCTACACTTAGCAATACATTCTCGGAAGAAGATATAGCAGAAGGAAAAGATCCTACAGACTATTCAGGCACTTGGGAGGGAATGTATAATGTTAAAGTCAATCTTGGCGGAACGTTGGGCTTATACGTATATGTAGGCAGCAATTCACGAAATATCGGTATATGGGATGTTGCAGAAGGAAAATGGACGAAAATTGTCAACATTGATGGAGCTAATGGAACAACATCAGGATACGTAAGTTGCGACGTAACCTCTGGCAGTGAATATCTCCTTGTAGCAGGAAGTACAAATACTAATATAGCAGAGATTAACTTCATTCCAACAGGCTACACATCCGGTATCAAAGGTATCACAAATATAGCAACAGCTACCGACAACAAGATTTATTCTATTGACGGCCGTTTCCTTGGCACAAACAAGGATAACCTTAGCAAGGGCTTGTATATCATGAACGGAAAGAAGATATTGGTTAAATAAAAAAGAGGCTTTGTAGGGAAGCCCAGGCTAACCCTCCCCCAT
>JAJPZD010000301.1 GCA_021204605.1 Prevotella sp. | reverse complement strand
TGGAGACAATCAATTATAATCTGATTATTGAAATGGACTCTTCTTCATATATTGGACCTTTAAGAGCTGTAATACAACGGTTCTATCGGTATCAGAATGTTGATGTGGATGAAATCTTACCTGATGGCAGCAATATTCCAATGTTTCTTATGGAACTTGACAAAGATAATCTAAAAGAATTAAATAAGTGGTTGCTGGAATCTTTCGGGTTTGAAATTCTAATCGCTCGTTCTGGAGAAGACAATTTTGAATTAAAAATCAAAATCAACGGAGCAAAAGAACATAATATTTCTGATGTGGGTTTTGGCTATTCGCAAATATTGCCTATCCTGATAATGATCTGGAGAGCAACTCTAACGAAATCGACTACAAATGGCTTTTGGGGCAATAAAATGTTATATAAAGACCGAATTATTGCCATTGAACAACCAGAACTTCATTTGCATCCTCGGTTGATATATAAGCTCGCAAAAGCTTTGGGCATCATAGTTCAAAAGGAATCCAACAAAAACGTCAAATTTGTCATCGAAACACATAGTAAGGATTTGTTGGATAAAATTGGTGAACTAATCGGTGATGGACAATTGAACAAGGACAAAGTGAATATCGTTTTGTTCAACGCTCATAAAGAGGGAATGGAAAACGAAGTCGAATTTGCCAAGTATTCTGATGATGGAATTCTTGATAATTGGCCTTATGGCTTTTTTTACGAAAATGCTGATTGAAATAGGTAAGGATATAATAAATGCTGCCGTTGACAAAACAGAAAACTATAGCATTGCATGCTCAATTTTAAAAGACTGCTGTTTTGTCTTAAGTAAAGGTATGCATTTGATTTACATCGAAAATGAAAGCCTCAATAAATTGATAAATTGTAAGGATGAAAACGTAAACAATATTTTTTTCAGAAGACTGAAAACGGATAAGGCAACTCTTTATTCATTCGTAAGGAAAGTTTCTTTCAGAGCCAAAGTGACTTTTCAAGAGCATACTCATAAAAAGAAAAATGAAATTGTAATCAATCCTATCGAAAACAATGAATTTAGAATTTGGGAGGAAACGCATTTGCTGTGCGAGAACCTGGATGATTGTGATTTCTATGAATATGTGTGTGATTTCTACAAAAAAGTCAATAATCTTTTAGCCGTTAATACTTCTATGGAAATGACACATGGAGGAGGAAATACTACATTTGAAATTTATCAAAAAGCAATAGAAAACAAACTGTATTTCATGTTAGCCATAGCAGACAGCGACAAAATATATCCTGGTTATTCAACGTGCGGAGAAACCGCAAACAAACTTATGCAATGTGATAACAACAATAGGACATATTTCAACGTACAGTGGTATATTTTGAAATGCGTTTCAGAAATAGAAAATTTAGTGCCTTGGAACATTGTAACTAATTGTTGCGCTAATGCCTATGGGTTCAAATACATTATAGATAAATCTTTCTTTGACCTGAAAAAAGGTATCTTATGTTATAATATTAGAAAAAAGGAAGAAGGGTATTACAATTATTGGAAAAATCAATTCAAAAATTATGATGATGTAATTCTGAAAATTGACAATGCAAGAAATTGCACTGATGACAACTGTCCAAAAGGGTGTAACAGAGACAAACAGGTAGTTAAAAGCGCTTGTGGAGGTATTTTGACAACTGTTCTTGTATCAGGGAAAGAAGAATTTCAAAATCTTCTTCCACAGAATCTTTCTGAAAGCCAGCTAACAGAATGGAATACTATAGGTAAGTTAATCTTTGAATGGTGTTGCGGAATGAAAACCATTAGAGTTTAACTATATAAATTTAATCTTTCTCCAACAATAAAAACATTACAACAAATAAATCTTTTTGTAAAATTAACTTTTGTGCTATCAAACTTTTTCAAAATGATTAAACCAACTATTATCGCAGGACCTTGTGTCATTGAGTCTTCTGAACTTTTGGACACTGTGGCACAGGAATTGGTGCGGTTGAACAACAAATATAATATCAACATCATTTTCAAGGCTTCTTTCGACAAGGCCAACAGAACTGCCATCAGTTCTTTCCGAGGCCCTGGACTGGAAAAGGGCCTGCTAATGCTGTCAGACATTAAAAGCAAATATGGACTAAGACTGCTCGCTGATATTCACGAATCCTGTCAGGCTACACCTGTCGGTGAGGTCGTCGATGTGATACAGATACCGGCGTTCCTTTGCAGACAAACTGACTTGCTTGTCGCTGCCGCACATACCGGCAAGGTGGTGAACATAAAAAAAGCACAGTTCCTCTCCGGCTCCGATATGCAATATCCCGCCCAGAAAGTGCGCGAGTCCGGAAATCTCAATGTCTGGCTCACCGAAAGAGGCAATATCTATGGTTACAACAATTTGGTCGTTGACTTCCGCAATATCGCCGACATGAAAAAATATGCTGATACGGTGATTATGGACTGCACTCATTCTGTGCAACGCCCTGGCGCCGCCGGCGGCAAGACGGGCGGCAACCGTGAATTCGTACCCGCCATGGCTCTGGCCGCCAAGGCTTTCGGCGCTACCGGCTTTTTCTTTGAGGTGCACCCTGATCCTGAAAAGGCTCTTAGCGACGGCCCTAATATGCTCTATCTGAAAAATCTGGAAAATACTATTATTCCATTAATTTGATCGTTATGGAAACTAAAAAATATGCTGTTAAATGTCTGCAGGATGAGGCTCAGGCTCTCCTTGACCTTATTCCTCTCTTGACCGACGACTTCGACAAGACTATTGACCTCGTTTTCAACTGCAAAGGAAAATTCATCATCACCGGCGTGGGCAAGTCGGGACATATCGGCTCTAAAATTGCCGCTACTCTTGCAAGCACCGGAACTCCATCTTTCTTCGTGAACCCCTTAGATGCTTATCACGGCGACTTAGGTATGTTCACCCCTGATGATGTGGTAATGGCTATCTCCTACTCCGGTTTTACTGATGAACTGCTGAGATTCATCCCTCTGCTGCTGGAACGTAACATCCCTATTATCGGCATGACAGGAAACCCCAACTCTTTGTTGGCTCAGTATTCCACTTTCCACCTGAATGTTGCCGTAAAGCGTGAGGCATGCCCCCTGAATTTGGCTCCCACTTCTTCCACTACGGCAATGCTGGCAATGGGTGATGCCATCGCATGCGCGTTGATGGAGGTGCGGCATTTCAAGGCTTCTGACTTCGCTCAGTTCCACCCCGGCGGCAGCTTAGGCAAACGGCTGCTCTCAAAGGTGAGGGATTTCATGGTCTCCTCCAATTTGCCCATCGTTTCGGTTGACTCGAAAATCAGTGATACCATAATAGAAATCAGCAAGACTAAGCAGGGCATCGCCGTGGCTGTGGAAAACGGCAGAATCTTAGGGGTCGTCACCGACGGGGACGTAAGACGCGCCATGCAGAACAACCAGAACGAGTTCTTCACGTTCACGGTCAAGGACATTATGAGCACTAATCCTAAAACCATTCATGCGGATGCGAAACTCTCTGATGCCGAATCTCTCATGCGCAAATATAACATCCATTCTCTTGTGGTGGTTGATGATGATGGCAAATTAGTCGGCATCATCGACTCTTTCGCTTGCTTGTAATTCAATAATTTAGATATTTTATTTCACTATGAAAACGGTTGCTTTTGTTCCTATCAGACTGAACAGTAAACGGGTTGTCGGAAAAAACCTCAAATTATTAGGCGGCAAACCTCTGATGTGCTATATCTTGGATACCTTGACCCATGTGAATGGCATCGATGTGGTTTATGTGTATTGCAGCCAAGAAAGCGTAAAGGATTTTCTTCCCGACGGCGTGAGATTCCTTAAACGCCCGGAATTCCTTGACCGCGACGAGACGCTCGGAAAGGAAATTTACGAGGAGTTCACAAAAACAATAGACGCTGACGTTTACGTCCTCGCTCACACCACTTCGCCTTTCATGAGGGCGCAAACTGTAGAGAATGCCTTGAACAAAATATTGAATGGGGATTATGACTCTGCTTTCAGCGCAGAAAAAATCCAGACATTCACCTGGTTTAACGGCTCTCCTCTCAACTATGACCTTAAGGAAATCCCACGCACTCAAACCATACAACCGGTTTATGTAGAGACAAGCGCATTTTTCATGTTCAAACGGGACATCTGGAAAATCCACAAACAGCGCATCGGCTTCAAACCCTACATGGCCCTGGTTGACAAAATAGAGGGCATCGACATCGACTGGCCCGACGATTTCCTCTTCGCCGACAAGATAATCGAAGCGTATAACATCAACAGAAAAAAATAATGAAACATCTGTTTTTTATACATTCTCACACGCTTTTCCTCACCGCAATAGGTACTATCGAAAAACTGAAACTTAATGATAATGACGTAATCTTTGTTTATTCCCGGCATTATTCCAACAATTTCAACTTTCCATACAAGTGCTTCGATTTTACCAACGAGGTGGAAAGCACATTCTATATGATGTTCAGCTGGTCCAGAAAACATTTTGGTATCAACAAGGCATTGCGAGACAAGAACATAAAGTTCTTTGACGACTTCGTCGAAAAGGAAATAAAGGGTGATTACAAACTTTATGTCTCGATGTTGCAGGCTGTCACCTTCCAAATCTTCGCCACCAACAGACACTGCGTGGAGTGCTTCTTCTTACAAGAGGGCGGACGCATTATGTATGATGTCCTCACCGATAAAATTAAATGGCCATTCAGACTCTATAATAAACTGGTTCTCAGAAATGAAAACAGATTCTGGAAATGCACCAACTGGTTCCCCTCTTCACACACGCCTTACAACAAACCTGTTACGGTCTTTGCTTTTGACGAGAGGTATTTTGGCAACATGCCTTCTAAAATAATCAAAGTCAACTGGCCTAAACTCAAACCGGATGTCGATATCGACAACAAATTCCCCATATTCACTCTCGAAGGCGCCGTCGAACTGGGACAGGTTCAGAAAAATGTCTATATGAGGGCTGTTGACAATCTAATCGCTTCGTGCGCCAAAGAGAAAAACTATATCAAGTTCCACCCTATTCAATCGGAGATAATCAAAACGCAGTATAAGAAAATGTTCACTGAACGTGGACTTCAAATCATTGAACTGCCCATGAATATCCCTTTCGAACTCATCGTCGCCTCTTTCTCTAATCTCACCGTCTGCGGCTTCGGCACTTCCCTACTCTTTTATGCCAAGGCCTTCGGACACAACGTCATTTCGCACGAAGATGAATTGATAAAAAATTCCCTCCGATACCGCATCTATTGTAAAAAATTATCCACATTGTAGTTTTATAGGCTTTGATTTATGAAAGTGGCGATTATTCAGGAATGGCTCGTTACTGTGGGGGGCTCCGACAAGGTGGTGAAAGCCATTGCCGATGTGTTTCCCGATGCCGACATCTTCACTCTTGTCGCAAAAAAAAATGTGTGCGAGGAATTGGGCATTGACTGGAATAAGGTGCATACCTCTTTCATTCAAAAATTGCCAATGGGTACAAAGAAACACAGAATGTACCTGCCTCTGTTCCCTTTTGCCATAGAACAGTTCGACCTCCGGGGTTATGATGTGATAATATCATCTTCTCACTGTGTGGCAAAGGGAGTCCTGACAAAAGCCGACCAACTGCATATTTGCTATTGTCATTCCCCCATCAGGTATGTGTGGGACATGTACAATGAGTATTTGGAGGAATCGCATTTAGAAAAAGGACTGAAAAGCTGGCTCGTGAGATATATGCTGCACAGAATCCGTCTATGGGATGCACTGTCGGCTAATAGAGTTGATTTCTTCATCAGTAATTCTGATTATGTCGGACAGCGGGTAAAAGAAACTTATCGTAGGGATTGCATTACTATTCATCCCAATATCGATATTTCCAATTTCCAGTTGTGTGAGGATAAACAGGATTACTATCTCGCAAGTAGCCGCCTCGTGGCTTATAAAAAAATTGATATCATCATCGAGGCTTTCAATAAAATGCCTGACAAAAAACTTATTGTGATTGGTGGCGGTCCCAATCTCAAAAAATATAGAGAATTGGCTAATGGAAATATACAAGTTTTGGGCTACCAGCCTTTTCTTGTGTTGAAAGACAAAATGCAACATGCTAAAGCTTTCGTTTTTGCCGCCGACGAGGACTTCGGTATGATACCTATCGAGGCTCAAGCATGCGGCACTCCCGTCATCGCATACGCTCACGGCGGCTCGCTTGAAACTGTTTGCAATAATAAAACTGGACTGTTTTTCAATCATCAAACTCCTGATGACATTATTGATGCAGTCAACACCTTTGAGAAAATGGGTGAACATCCTTTTGATTTTAAAGTTTGCCGCAACTGGGCGGAAAAATTCTCAGAAGAAAGATTTAAAATAGAATTACGTGATTTCGTCAATGAAAAATATTCCGAGTTTAAAGCAAAGATGGGAATATAAATCCATAATGTTGACAGTTTTATAAAATTGTCTGATTTATAATTTCTTTTCTACTATGAGAATTCTTCATATTTCCAAATACTACTATCCCTATTTGGGTGGTGTAGAGAATATCTGTAAATATATCGTTGAAGGTATGCCACAACATGAAATGGCTGTACTGTGCTTTAACGATAAAAGAAAGAATGTGATTGATTATGTAAATGGTATAAAAGTGTATAGAGTCGCCTCATGGGTCAATATCTCCAAACAGGCTTTGTCGCTTTCTTATTTTACAATGTTTAGTAGATGTTTAAAAGAATTCAAACCTGACATCATCCACTTTCATTGGGCTAATCCGTTTCCCGCAGCTGTATTGCTTACCATAATCCCAAAGAATGTGAAATTGGTTGTTCATTGGCACATGGATATCATCAAACAATCTACTTTATATAAATTTATCAGACCTATTGAGACTGCATTACTGAAACGTGCTGACATGATTCTTGTCACCAGCCCGAATTATATGGTTTCTTCCATACCATTACAGACATTTAAGGATAAAGTGGACATCCTACCTAATGCCATAGATGAAAAAAACATGTCTTTAAGATATGGCGATAATGTGAAAATAGTAAATATAAAATCACAATATAATGGCAAGAAAATCGTTTTCTTTGTAGGAAGGCATATCCAATACAAGGGACTGCCGTATTTAATAGAGGCGGAGAAAAAAGTGAAGAATGATTGTGTTTTCGTCATTGCAGGCAAAGGCCCATTGACAAAACAACTGAAAGAGAGTTGCAACTCGAAAAGAGTGTTTTTTGTCGGCAGAGTGTCAGATGATGAACTGAGATGGTATAACCATGCTGCTTCTGTTTTCGCATTCCCTTCCATAACAAAAAATGAGGCTTTCGGTGTGGCTCTTGCCGAGGCAATGTATTGCAATACGCCTGCCGTAACATTTACCATTCAAGGTAGTGGCGTCAACTGGGTCTGTCCTGACGGAATTACTGGCATCGAATCACCAAACGGCGATTCTGACGCCTTGGCAAATGCCATTGACACTCTCCTATCAGATGATAATCTTTGCAAACTGTTAGGAAATAATGGCCATAAACGTGTGGTCGAGAATTTTACTTTACCGATTATGTTGAAAAATATGGATTTCTATTACAAGAAACTTTACGGATTTGACATGGTAAATCACTGTGTTAAATTATGTAAATCGGGGGGGGTAAGATTTAACCTTCCATTCAGCCTTAAATATACTGCCCTGCTTGAAGAAAGGAGGGCGGCATGAAAAATTACATAATCACTGGCGGCACTGGCTTTATCGGCACTCATTTGGCCAACTTGCTCCACGATTTACATCCTGATTGTAGGATTTGGAACTTGGACATTGTTGACCCTGCCAAATTGGATTCAGGGCAAATGACTGAAAAGGAACTTAGGGAATACACCACTATAAAAAACTGGAAATCTCCCGTCATTCCTGGTAATACAAGAATGTCGGAATTTGTTTATTGTGATGTTCGTAAACCTATCGGCAAACTTCCTTTCTCTCCTTCCGAAAATGACGTGATTTTCAATCTCGCCGCAGTGCACCGCACACCTGGTCACCCTGACCTTGCTTATTTTGAGACTAACATGCTTGGGGCTGAGAATGTCTGTGCCTTCGCAGAGAAATATGGCATAAGGAAAATTGTTTTCACAAGCAGCATCGCTCCTTACGGCGCCGCAGAGGAACTGAAAGATGAATCTACTCTCCCTACCCCAAACACTCCTTACGGCATCTCAAAATTGGTCGCAGAAAAAATACATATTATCTGGCAGGCAAAAAATCCGTCTGAACGGCAACTGACTATCCTCCGCCCCGGCGTGGTGTTCGGCAAAGGGGAAAACGGTAATTTCACCCGCCTCTATTGGGGTTTACGTGGCAGAAAATTTATATACCCTGGACGCAACGACACAATCAAGGCGTGCATCTACGTCAAGGAACTCGTGCGTTTCATGCTCTGGTGCCTCGACAACCAAAAGAATGGCATGGAACTCTATAACTGCACTTTTGAACCTGCCTACACTATTCAACAAATCGTGGAAATGATTATGCACGTAACTGGTATGAAACGGCACGTCCCTTTAATCCCCTCATGGGTTTTAATGCCTGCCGCAGCCGTAATCGCTTGCCTTGGCGCTCCAATGGGCATCTGCCCTGCTCGTGTCAAAAAACTTATGATTTCTACAAACATCTGTGGTAAGAAACTCGCACAGTCTGGCTATAAATTCCATTATACATTAGAAGAAGCAATTACAGATTGGTTTTCGGATGAGAAATTTATATATTAATAACTCAAGTTTCGCAAGTAAAAAATTTTGAAAGAAAAAGGCACAAAGATCTCCTAAGTTGCGGAAAATGTGATGTGTCCGCCGATTACACCCTCTTTCACCCAATGTAGGGATAGAATGTTCCGATTGAGCGAATACAATCAAACTCGTTTGAATTGTTGAGCGTGAGGAACTTCACCATTGGTAATTTATTCTGTCCGCTCGTTTCGTAGAAACGAATGTTTACACCCTCGTGCACCCACGTGTAGGGATAGAATTTATTCTGTCCGCTCGTTTCGCAGAAACGAATGTTTACACCCTCGTGCACCCACGTGTAGGGATAGAATGTTCCGATTAATGTAGCTCCCCAATTTATTGAGGGAGAGCAGAGTAAAGCTCGCTTTAACTCTGCCGAGCGTGAGGAACTTCACCATAGGTAATTTCTCGATTTAGCGAACACAGAGCCAAGCTCGCTTGAGCTATGTTGAGCGTGAGAGAAATCACTGAAAGTAATTATTCTGTCCGCACGCCACAACGGGGCGTATGTTTGCATGAATTATTGACAGGCACATTAGTGAAAACTGGAAAATACGCTTCTGACAACTTGCGAAACTTGAGTTGACTGAAACAAAAGTTTATAGTAAATTTGGAAGATTTTGGGATGCGACACACTCTCGTGATGTTTTGTGTGAAACAAGTGCAGGGAAAGAAGACCTATCTTATGGTATTCCATACGCCTATATGAGACGGCCCATCGCATTCAAATTTGAGGAAAAATCAACTAAGAATGTTTCTGTTGATGAAAAATTAAAAAGAGAAATTAGAGCAAAATTGAATAAATAATAACAATTTCATAAAGCTAATTTCAAAAGAAATATTTATTTTTGTGCCATGAAACATCTTGTTATTAAAAATCTTGGCCCAATTGCTAACGCTGATTTGGAACTCAAAAA
>JAJPZD010000174.1 GCA_021204605.1 Prevotella sp. | reverse complement strand
ATTAAATAATTGTGGATAAAGGACTGACAGGATAGGGCTTGCCAGTCCTTTTTCTTTTCTTTCCAAATCCGCCTAACCCTATTAAAAAATTACAATGGAACAAAAAGAGAAAGACAACATGCAGTTGCCCGACAATGCTTTCACTGAACTGAAAGAGGGCGATGAGTACAAACCGGTGATGAACCCTAAGAGGTCTTACCCCGAAGTGAACGGCTGGTCGGTTACGTGGGGTGTCCTGATGGCTATCCTCTTCTCCGCCGCAGCCGCATACCTCGGCTTGCGTGTGGGCCAGGTGTTCGAGGCCGCCATCCCTATCGCCATTATCGCTGTCGGGGTCTCCACTGCCGCGAAACGTAACAATGCTTTGGGCGAGAATGTCATCATTCAGAGTATCGGTGCCTGTTCGGGTGCTGTAGTTGCTGGTGCTATCTTCACCCTGCCGGCTATCTATATTCTCAAGGACAAATACCCGGAGATGAGTGCGTCGTTCATCCAGATTTTCCTCAGCTCTCTGTTGGGCGGTGTTCTCGGCATTCTCTTTCTCATCCCATTCCGTAAATACTTTGTCAGTGACATGCACGGCAAATACCCTTTCCCGGAGGCTACGGCGACAACACAGGTGCTTGTAAGTGGTGCCAAAGGGGGAAAGCAGGCTAAGCCATTGCTGATAGCTGGTCTTGTCGGCGGTATTTATGACTTTATAGTTGCCACTTTCGGGTGGTGGAACGAGAACTTCACTACCCGTGTGTTCGGCTGGGGTGAGGCTCTCGCTGACAAGGCTAAGTTGGTTTTCAAGGTGAATACCGGGGCGGCTGTTCTCGGTCTTGGCTATATCGTTGGTCTTAAATATGCTTTCATCATCTGTCTCGGCTCGGTGGCAGTGTGGTGGATTATCGTGCCGGGCATGGCTCTCATCTTCCCCAATGATGTGTTGAATATGTGGAACCCTTCCATCGCTGACCCTGTCGGAGCAATGTCGCCCGAAGCCATCTTCACCTCTTACGGCAAGTATATCGGTATCGGTGGTATCGCCATGGCCGGTATTATAGGCATCGTAAAGTCATGGGGCATCATCCGCAATGCTGTCGGTCTGGCTGCAAGGGAGATGAAAGGCGGCAAGAACAACGACAAGGCCCAACTGCGCACACAGCGTGACATCTCTTTCAAGGTAATTGCCATCGGGGTTATCGCCTCGATAGTAGCGGTGTTTATCTTCTTCTGGGCCGGCGTTATGCACGGCAACCTGCTCTTTGCAGTTATCGGACTGCTCCTCGTGGCAATAATAGCCTTCCTCTTTACTACTGTCGCCGCCAATGCGATAGCTATCGTGGGCAGCAATCCTGTTTCTGGTATGACACTTATGACGCTTATCCTCACCTCTGTGGTGATGGTGGCTGTGGGACTTAAAGGCACTGGTGGCATGGTGGCTGCCCTTATTATGGGTGGCGTGGTTTGTACCGCACTGTCGGTTTCGGGGTCTTTCATCACCGACTTGAAGATTGGTTATTGGCTCGGCTCCACACCAAAGAAACAGGAGTCGTGGAAATTTTTCGGAACGTTGGTATCGGCGGCTACCGTCTGCGGAGTGATGATATTGCTCGACAAGACATACGGTTTCGCAAGCGGACAACTTGCCGCACCACAGGCCAACGCCATGGCTGCGGTTATCGACCCTCTGATGAACGGTATTGATGCGCCGTGGATTTTGTACGGCATCGGTGCGTTGATAGCCATCATATTGACATGGCTCAAAGTGCCGGCTCTTGCCTTCGCTCTCGGTATGTTCATCCCCATAGAGCTCAACATTCCTCTGCTCGTCGGTGGCGCTATCAACTGGTATGTTACAACCCGCAGCAAAGATGAGAATGTCAACAAGGAGCGTGGTGAGAAGGGTACGCTTATAGCAAGTGGATTTATCGCAGGCGGTGCCATCATGGGTGTTGTCAGTGCATTGCTCCGCTTCGGTGGCATCAACCTGATGAACGATGCCTGGCTCAACAACACATTATCAGAGGTTGTGTCTTTAGTGGCTTATATCCTTTTAATCACTTACTTTGTTATTGCCACAAAGAGAAAGTAATTTGGGTTTCGCAGGCAAACTTTTGGGGGCAGTTCATTGTTCGTGGCAGTGACATTTGCAAGCAGCGTTGCATACCAATTGTTATTTTTCATCAGACGAAGTGTCACCGAAGGCAGCCAACTCAGCGGCTGCGATAATTTCTTCCTTTGTAAGAGGTTTGTCCTGCGGCTCCGTTTTTAGCACAGATGTGTCCTCTGGGTTTTCATCTTCTTTTACCATATTGATACTTTCCGTTTTCTCTTTGTTCTTTCTTGTCTTTTTCTCTTTCACTGGCTCTGTGCTTTCCTGTTCGTGGTGAATGATGAACTCCTCCTTGGCATCCACGTCAGGCACGTTCTCCACTGGCTCCTCCTCCATTTTTGTGCGGTCAGCTTTAGCAGCGAATACGGCATCAATAAACTGAGGCTTGCGCCTAAGACTCTGCAGCGTTATCTTGCTCGCTATCTGCTGACTTTCTTTCTTGGAGTAGCCCTCGCCCTTACCTGCTTCTATACCTTCAATTACTGCCTGGTAAGAGAATACAGGGCTGTTGTTGTCATCGCGCTTCTGTTCCAACAACTTGAACTCAAGTGCCACCTTGTTTTTTTGGCACCATTCTAAGAGTTTGCTTTTGAAATTCACTTCCTTGTACGCCACTTTGTCGATATTTATTATTTGTGTCAAGATACGTTTCTGCATGAAACGCATGCAGGCGTTATATCCTCGGTCAAGATAAATAGCGCCTACGAGTGCCTCGAAAGCATTCCCCTCCATATAACTGTTGTGGGAAGAAGGGTGGCCGCTTGACAGGATCAACTGACTGATACCAATCTCATTGGCCAATTTGTTAAGTGTGTCACGCTGCACTATCTTGCTGCGAGTGTTGGTGAGGAATCCTTCATGCTTTCCTTCGAAATGCCGATATACTATGTCCCCGACGATAGCATCGAGGATAGCGTCTCCTAAGAACTCCAAACGCTCGTTGTTGACAGGCTTCCCCTTTGAATTACGGTGTGCGATGCTCTTGTGCATGAGAGCCATCTTATACAAGGTGATGTTGTGGGGGAAGAACCCCATTATCTTATATAAAGATAAATAAAGCTCCTTTTCTTTACGGAAAGGGAGCTTTATTCTGTCAATAAAGTTATCAATCGTCATATTTTTTGAAGATTACACAAGCATTATGTCCTCCAAATCCAAACGTATTGCTAAGTGCGGCACGTACAGTGCGCTTTTGTGCTTTATTGAAAGTGAAATTTAGATTATAATCAATCTTCTCATCCTTGTCATCTTCCTCATGGTTGATTGTCGGAGGGATGATATCATTTTGAACCGCCAGTACGGTCGCCATTGCCTCAACAGCTCCTGCCGCACCGAGAAGGTGCCCTGTCATTGACTTGGTGGAACTGATGTTCAACTTGTATGCAGCATCACCGAACACGTCTTTTATGGCTTTTACCTCAGAAATGTCACCCACCGGCGTTGAGGTGCCGTGAACGTTGATATAGTCAATATCCTCCGGTTTCATGCCTGCGTCATCAAGGGCGTTCTGCATAACGAGCTTAGCTCCAAGACCTTCCGGGTGGGAAGCCGTGATGTGGTAGGCATCGGCACTCTCGCCTTCACCTACCATTTCCGCATATATCCTCGCCCCGCGTGCTTTCGCATGCTCAAGCTCCTCAAGGATAAGACATCCTGCACCTTCGCCCATTACGAAACCATCGCGGCTCGCGCTGAATGGGCGGGAAGCCCTTGTGGGGTCATCATTACGTGTCGAGAGGGCATGCATGGCATTGAAACCGCCTACTCCACATGCACAGAGAGCGGCTTCAGCACCTCCTGCTACAATGGCATTCGCCTTTCCTAACCTGATGATGTTGAAAGCATCTGCGAGAGCATTCGTTGAGGAAGCGCATGCTGATGTGGTGGTATAGTTCGGTCCATGGAAGCCATATATCATCGAAATATGTCCGGCTGCGATGTCTGCAATCATTTTCGGAATAAAGAAAGGGCTGAATTTCGGCCCGTTTGCCTGGTTGGTACTATAGTATTTTACCTCTTCCTCAAAGGTGTTAATACCGCCTATACCAACGCCGTAAACCACTCCAATACGGTTTTTGTCAACGTTATCCAAGTCCATTCCACAGTCGTCAACGGCTTGTTTCGCTGCAACAATGGCAAACTGGGTATATCTGTCCATCTTGCGTGCATCTTTGCGGTCTATATATTGGTTAAGGTCAAGTCCCTTAACCTCGCAGGCGAACTGTGTCTTGAACTTTGAGGCGTCAAACAGAGTAATCGGTGCTGCTCCACTGACCCCGGCAAGAAGGCTTTTCCAAGTCTCCTCCTTGTTGTTTCCGAGGGGTGTCACCGCCCCCATACCTGTAACTACTACTCTTTTTAATTCCATCTAATCGTTACGTGGAATATTATTTTTTGTTCTCTTCGATATACTTGATGGCGTCACCCACTGTGGTGATTGTCTCAGCCTTATCGTCAGGAATAGAGATTTCGAATTCTTTCTCAAAATCCATTATCATCTCTACGGTGTCGAGAGAGTCTGCACCTAAGTCGTTAGTGAAACTTGACTCCAACTTTACTTCTGATTCATCAACACCAAGTTTATCAACAATGATAGCTCTTACTTTTGATTCAATTTCTGACATGATTGTAATTTTTTTTAAAACGTTAATAAAAATTTCTGTTAGAATTTACCCCGCTACATACGGCATTTTGATAACTTTTTATGCCATTTGACAACAAGGGCGAATTAAAAATCGGTGCAAAGGAAATAATTTTTATTTAAAGGTGCAAATGTTTTTGACAAAAAAGTGTTTAAATTTGCACACGATGTATATATTTGTGCAATTTTTAGTTTCTTTTCCATTGCTTTTTTAAGAGTTTTTTGCAATTTGAAAAGGGATTTTTATGAGATAGAAAGTGAAAACAGATAGTTTTCCAAAGGAACTTTATTTTAAGGAATGGTCAACAGGGTTGTACGTTTCCCGCCGGAGAGGATAGTAGTTGCGCAGGTGTTCAAACTTCTCTGGAGTGTTTTTCAACAGCATACTGTCTCTAAGCGGATTGTAAAGTTGCAGGCATAGAGTATGCTTGTCGGGAGAGGGCACAAAACTGTCTGGCAATGGTGGCGGGTCGATGTGAGGGCAATGCTTTATGCCGAAATGTTCACAAAGCCCTTTCAACACCATATTGTCGGCATTTGTTTTTCCGTCGGCACTGTATCCTGCGATATGTGGAGTGCCGAGCCACACCTGTTCAAGCAACTCACGACTTATATGTGGTTCATTTTCCCAAGTGTCAATCACCACGTCATGCACCTTATTAGATTTTATCGCATCAAGCAACGCTGCATTATCCACCACGCCACCTCTGCTGGTGTTTATTAATATAGGCCGTTTCCCCAACCGGGAGAAGAACTGTGAGTCGGCCAAATGTATCGTGGCATATTTGCCATGCCTTGTCAACGGTACATGGAATGTTATGATGTCGCTATCCCGTTCTATGTCTGTCATATCCACAAAAGTACCACCATCACCCCTTTCCTTGCGTGGAGGGTCGCAAACTATCACCCTCAAGCCGAGACCAGTGGCTACACGCGCCACTTTTGTCCCCACATTACCGCAGCCCACGATACCCATTGTCAAGCCATTCAGCTTGGTGCCTTTTTCCCGTTCAAGCAGTAGTAAAGCCGACTGGATATATTGAGCCACCGATGAGGAGTTGCAACCAGGACAACACATCCACGTAATACCAGCTCTCTGCATATAGTCGGTGTCGATATGGTCATATCCTATAGTCGCCGTGGCAAGAAAGCTCACTTTGCTTCCTTTAAGCAACGTCTCATCGCAACAGGTGCGTGTCCTCACTATAAGAGCGTCGGCATCGTGCACGTCCTTTGGGCGTATGTCTATGCCATTGATATACACGGCATTGCCGGTTATATCGCTGATAGCCTCTCTTATATAAGGAATCTTAGCGTCGATTACAATCTTCATGAGTTTATACGGTTTGTTGTCAATTGGCAAGCAAAGATAACAATAAATACAGACAACTGCACACTAAGAGCGATTTATCTGCCAGTGCCGGTGCGTTTGCACAAATTTTGCGTCTTTTTATTTGTATTCTGAAAATAAACCCTTAAATTTGCAAACATAAAAACACATTTACTTACATGTCATTTACCGAACATTGCAACAGCATTTTCATTAAGGCGATTAATGATTATCACCTTATTGATGATGTTGACAACGCAATATGTAATCCCTACGAAGCGGGGACAATAGAAAACAGACTTTATCTGAAATGTTGGATAGATACCGTGCAGTGGCATCTTGAGGACATAATACGTGATCCGGATATAGACCCGGTTGCAGCATTACAACTGAAACGGCGCATTGACCATAGCAACCAGGAACGCACGGACCTTGTGGAACAGATAGACAGATATTTACTTTATAAATATAATGACGTGAAAGTGCAGGCTGACGCACGCATAAACACGGAAAGTCCAGCCTGGGCTGTTGACAGGCTTTCTATCCTTGCACTGAAAATCTATCACATGAAGGAGCAGACAGAACGTGATGACGCTGAGGCAGGACATAAGGAGTTGTGCCGTCAGAAACTTGAGATTCTTTTAGAACAGCAGACAGACCTCAGTATGGCAATCGACCAGTTGCTCGATGACATAGCCAATGGGCGAAAATACATGAAAGTGTATCGCCAGATGAAGATGTATAATGACCCCGCTACCAACCCCGTGCTTTACGGCAAGAAAGACAGATGAAGACTGAGCATATACTTATAATCAGGTTTTCCGCCATGGGAGATGTCGCAATGACAGTGCCGGTGGTTGATTCTCTTGCACGACAATATCCCGATGTGAGGATAACCATGCTTAGCCGTCCTTTCGTGCGCCCGTTCTTTGAGCACATGCCAAACAACGTGGGAGTCATGGAGGCAGACCTGAACAGGGAGTATAAGGGGATGATGGGCTTGAATGCCCTATATCGCCGTTTGACTGCGAAGAATTTCACCGCCATAGCCGACCTTCACAATGTGCTACGGTCTGACTATCTGCGTATGCGTTTCAACATGGACCGTTATAGAGTGGAGCATATCGACAAGCACCGTGCAGGAAGGAAGATGTTGGTGGCAGCATCGGGGAAACAGTTGAGGCAGCTGCCTACATCATTCGATAACTATGCCGATGTGTTCCGGCGTCTTGGTTATCCTGTAAAACTCGATTTCACGTCGATATTCCCGCCCGATGGCGGTGACATGAGTGAGTTGCCCCACGCCCTTGATTTACCTAAGGGAAAGGAGCGGTGGATAGGAATCGCACCTTTTGCCGCTCATGTTGGAAAGGCCTATCCGACACGGTTGATGGAGGAGGTGATTGCGCAGTTGGTTGACCATTATCCAGACAGCAGGATATATCTATTTGGAGGCAAGAACGACAATCTTGATATTTTCGCCAACTGGTGTGCGAGGTATGCCCAGTGCGTGAATGTTCCTGACTATGTGAGAAACCTGCGTCAGGAACTTATCCTTATGAGTCGCCTTGACGTGATGGTGTCTATGGACAGTGCCAATATGCACATGGCCTCCATTGTGGGTACTACCGTAGTAAGTGTGTGGGGGGCTACTCATCCTTTTGCGGGCTTTTTGGGTTGGCGGCAGAAAATGGAGAATGTGGTGCAGCTTGACCTGCCATGTCGCCCGTGTAGTATTTTTGGCAACAAATTGTGCATGAGAGAGGACTATGCCTGCCTGAAGAACATATCCCCTAAATTAATAGTAGCCAAGGTTGATAAGGTACTCAGAGGGAGGGCATTGGAGGTTCAGTCATGATATGATTGCAGGATGAAACGACATACCGCGATAAGTGGGAGATAGTGATTAGTTTTTATTTTATTAATTTGAAGAAAGGAGCAATTATGAAAAAGTATGTTTGCGACACATGTGGTTATGTATATGACCCAGAAGTAGGAGACCCAGAAAACGGCATACAGCCGGGAACGGCGTTTGAGGATATTCCCGAAGATTGGGTATGTCCATTGTGTGGCGTGGGAAAAGATGAGTTTTCCGTTGAGGAGGGTGATTGAATCAAGGTTTTCGTCATATCCGGTTAAGTCAAAGCGTTGGCTTACCGTTTATAATTGTTTATAGAAGTAGTTTTTTTACTCCCGTTAGATGTGAATCTGGCGGGAGTTTCCTAAAACAGATGAAATTATGAATAATTCATCAATAACTATGGTTGCGGTGTTTCTGTTGGTGACATTTTCGCACGCAACAATCTGACATTTGCGGAGCGTGAATTGGTAACGGTCAGTGCTCTGTCTGCATTGAGAGGCTGTGAGCCACAATTAAAGGCCCATATCAACGGTGCACGCAACTTATGACTTTCGGATGCTGAGATACATTCAATACCTGCAGCATTATTGGCAGGTGTGGGTGAGACCGAGAAATGGCGTGCGTCGAAAGTCATAGCCGACTTTTATGGCGAGGAAGCCCAAGCCCCGACCCTCCCCCTTAGGGAGGGAGTATAGTTACATAAAAGGCGATAATGCCCAAGCAATAATTTTAGCAATAGAAGTAGCTACAAGTCTCCCCTAATGGGGGAGATTTAGAGGGGGCTTGGTTTTATGGGCTTATTTTATACTCGCTTATTCTTCTCGTTTCACTCGAAAAGCTCACCCCAATCTTATACATCTTTCTTCCGTCATCCGCAAACGCCAGCAGATATTCTTTCGAATCAATCTGCTCAAGTGCTTTCTCCGCCGGAACATCAACTTTCAGCTCCATCACATAAATATAGTCTTTCGTATAAATCACTATATCAATCCGCCCGTCTGATGTCATGTACTCCACATCCACGTGGAAACCCAATAACATGAATATCAGATATATCGTGTTCTGGAAATATATCTCCAACTCACCGGCTACGGCATATTTCCCACCGGCAAGCAAATTCTTCAGATTAGACATGAAAGCCTCTGGATTGCCGGCTTTGACATTTGCAATAAAACGGCCTAAATATGACGCACTGATGTATTCATCTCCACTTGTGTATAACGGCAACAACGACTGCATAAAGCCCTCCGCCACCTCACGGTTCGGAAAACCAAGCTGGTATAGATTGAGTTCCTCGTCATAACTTTTTATCGTAAGATAACCGCTTTGGTACAATAGGGGAATTGCGGAAGATTTCAGGGAATCCACCTGACTGAGTGATTTCACCGGCACATGGTCTAATTGCAGGTTTCTCAGGTCATAGTCCTTTGTTCTCAACATCGTCACAAGGAATGACGGTGTTCCGCTCTCGAACCAGTAATCCCCCAACTTACCATCTTCCAAAGCGTTCAGCAGACTGAACGGGTTGTACATCCCTGCCGTATTGGGAGCGAAATGATAACCATCATACTTCTCCTTCAGTTTGTCGCACGCCTCATCG
Organism: Prevotella sp.; assembly: GCA_021204605.1. Taxonomy (GTDB): domain Bacteria; phylum Bacteroidota; class Bacteroidia; order Bacteroidales; family Bacteroidaceae; genus Prevotella. The sequence continues at coordinate 209 of JAJPZD010000174.1, read as the reverse complement.
TAGGTCATTTTCCTTTTTACAGCGAGGGCTTTTATGGAATCATTAAAATAAGCGTGCAGTTCTTTCTCTGATATTCCACAAATATCAGCATAACGCTCATCCAATGTAATGTCTTTTAAGTTGTTCAGGTCGCTGAACACACTCAACCGGCTGAATTTCGTCACACCGGTAAGGAATGCGAAACGGATATATTTGCTTTGGGTTTTCAA
>JAJPZD010000136.1 GCA_021204605.1 Prevotella sp. | reverse complement strand
GTAACGATATTGATATTGCCGTTGATGAGTTGTTCAGCCCGTCTGCCGGTATATATCATGCTGATAGGCACATTCTTTGCAGTGAAATACCAGTCGTTGGCGATGATATCACTCTATCTGATTGGTTTCATCGTGGCGATAATAATGAGTATTGTGTTCAGCAAGTTCCTGATAAAGGGTGAGGACACACCGTTTGTAATGGAGTTGCCGCCATACCGTTTCCCGACAGGCAAGGCGATATTGCGCCACACATGGGAGAAGGGCAAGCAATATCTGAAGAAGATGGGTGGAATAATCCTCATAGCAAGTATAATCGTATGGGCATTGGAATATTTTCCGCACAATGAAGAACTTGATAATCAGGCACAGCAGGAGCAAAGCTATATCGGGCGCATGGGTAAGACCATTGAACCTGTGTTCAGTCCGCAGGGCTTCGACTGGCGATTGGATGTTAGTCTTATTGCCGGTGTTGGAGCGAAGGAGATTGTGGCATCAACAATCGGTGTGCTTTACGCAAATGATGACACTGTGGGAGAAGAAGATGATGATGAGGCGGCACAAAAAGGCAAGTATGAGGTGCTGCGGCAGAAAATGGAGGCTAACGGCATAACGCCTTTGATCGCATTCGCATATCTGTTATTTACGCTTATCTATTTCCCATGTATAGCGACAATTGCCGCCATAAAAGGCGAGACAGGCAGTTGGAAGTGGACGATATTCGCGGCAGGATACACCACAGTGTTGGCGTGGATTGTGAGTGCAGGATTCTATCAGATATCAAGTTTGTTTGTTTAAACAAACTTGATATCTGAAGTTAAGCGGTTTTCGAGCCGAATTAAGAATTACGCAATGCGTGAAGTTTCTAATACTCAACAAAGCTCAAACAAGATTGGCCCTGTATTAGCATTGCTGGTTTTCCTCACGCTCTGCATAACTCGAACGAGTTCGGTTCTGCACTCGCTTAATTGGAAAATTCGCTTAATCGGAACTTTAAGAATTCGATTTTGTGTGTAGTCGGATTAGTTATTTTGTGAGCGCAAATTTTACTGGAAGAACAAACAAATCTCTTACCGGTTGTCCGTCCTGTTTAGCGGGAGTCCATTTCGGCATAGCCTCAACTAATCTGATTGCCTCTGCGTCCAAAGCTGGGTCGATGCTTTGTGCGATGGTTACGTTGTTTATCGAGCCATCTGTTTCAACGTTAAATTGGACTTTAACGATACCTTGAATACTGTTATTAGCCGCTTCTACAGGATAAACAATATTTCTATTCAAATATTCCATTAAAGCATTCAAGCCTCCGGGAAAAGAGGCGGGTTCTTTAGCAGCATCACTTGTAGAAGTTTGTTTTTCAGAAGGAGTTGCATTACTCAGTGAAAATGTGATGGGAAGAGTAAAGTTTACTTTTACCGGTTGTCCGTCCTGTGTACCAGGAATCCATTTCGGCATCGTCTTAACCAATCTGATTGCCTCAGCGTCCAACGCCGGGTCAACGCTATGTACAATTGTTATGTCGCTCAGTGAGCCATCTAAATCAACCGAAAACCTGATTATAACCCTACCTTGAATGTTTTTTTCTGCCGCTTTTACAGGATAAACAATATTTTTTGACAAATAATCCATTAAAGCTTTTTGGCCTCCTGGGAAAGAAGGCATTTCTTCATAAACAACTCTTGTAGTATCTTGTTTTTCAGAAGATGTTGTATTGTTTTGTGAAAAAACTGTTGATGTGCAAGCGATGAATGCCATTAAAAATAAAATAACTCTTTTTTTCATAAGACTAAGTTTAATTGGTTAATATTTGCAAAGATAACAATTTTTTATTTTCAAGTCTGTGTCAAGAAGTTAAAATTCATAAAACAAGAAATAATACTCCACAAAAAATAAAAAAAACAATGTGGTGAAACAAATTGACAATTAACTTTGTTGCTTGAGAAGTAGCTATATTTGATATCGGCGTTTCTTCTTGGCTTTTTGGGGTGTGTATGGAGAAGAAGGGATAGTTGGGGTGGTTGAAGATTTGCTGTTCTCGGAAGGTTGAGTGGATGAATTAGACTCGGAAGGCTGTGTGGACTCGGAGTGTTCAGTGGAAGTTGAGGGGTTGCCAGTTGTTGGGCGTTGAGAAGAAAGAGAGGGAGCAGAAGTGACGCTGTTGCCTTCGTATCGGGCACCACGATACTGAGCATAGAGTTGGCGTATGCGGTCAACATAGTTGACAGTCTCTGAGCCACGCATATAGCCCCATTTCACTACCGGGTCGTTGTAATAACGAGGTTGCTGGAGGGCAAGGACATAATAAGCCACATCTTTCCATTTGTGCGGGTTCTTGCCGTATTTCTGAGCTAAAGCCATAGCGTCCTGTATATGGAAAAAACCACCGTTGTAAGCAGCGAGGACAAAAAGTTGACGCTCATTGAAATTCGGCACCTCACTGAATTTCTGCGTCAAGTCCTGGATATATTTTGTTGCAGCCTTGATGTTGGGTTCAGGTTTATGGATATCCGTCATGGAAAGTTCTAATTGTGTGGCAGTGGAAGGCATAATCTGCATGAGACCACGCGCACCAGCCCACGAGCGAGCCTTCGGGTCGAAGCACGACTCTTGGTAACACTGTGCCGCCATGAGCCGCCAGTCCCACCTTATGGTAGGAGCGTATTTTTTGAAAAGATTGTCGTAACTTGAGATCACACCACGTTGTCGGTTTTGGAAAGGTGCATAAACATGACGCTTGATGCTTGCTGAGGAGAATAGATAGCTTTCTTCTTTCTTCACCTCAGCGAAAAGTTCTGGCTTGAACCATGAGTTAAGGCTGTCTGCCAGTTCCGTGCTGCCATCGGCAACTGCCCACTGCACGTTGAGAGAATCAATTCTTGCGCCACAAAAGAGGAGGCTGTCCTTATTATTTTTTTGTTTAGGTAGAAGGAAGGCAATCAGGTCGGCATCCCCGTTGTTGAGACGAGAGACTAATTCTGCTGTGTCCTTGCACAGCTCCACCCGGAGCGACACCCCCATTTTGTGTGCGAATTTCTCACAGAGCAGAAATTGCGTGCCCATTCCCCTGCCGTGATAGTCGTAATAAGAATCAGGGCCGGAGAGCGTGAGGATAATCAGTTCGCCGTTGTTCACAATGTCGCTTACAGTGAAGCCATCGGAGATAGAGTCATCGAGCACCTCTCCCCATGGAGTTACTACTTTTTCTGTTGTCTTTTCCTTACAAGAATTCAGAAAAAACAATGAGGAAAAGAGCGATAAAAGCAATATGGCATTTACAGGGCGCATTATAGTGTAGAGGCAGAAAATAAACATCTATATTGATTGGGGTACAAAATTACAACAATTCTTGCAGATAAGGCTAAAAAGCCGTACTTTTGCAGTGTATTTTTAATAAAATTATAATTATGTTGCGAATAGCCGTACAATCGAAAGGCCGTCTATACGACGATACGATGAGCCTGTTGAACGAGGCAGACATAAAGGTAAGTCCCAGCAAACGAACATTATTGGTACAGTCAACGAATTTCCCATTGGAGTTGTTATATCTTAGGGATGACGACATACCACAGAGCGTGGCGACAGGAGTGGCCGACATAGGAATAGTGGGTCTTAACGAGTATGAGGAAAGGCAGGAAGATGCGGAGATAATAGAACGGCTCGGGTTCAGCAGTTGCCGATTGTCGTTGGCGATACCGAAGGCGGCAGAGTACCAGGGTATAAAGTGGTTCAACGGCAAGAAGATAGCCACGTCGTATCCCGGCATATTGAGGAGATACCTTGAGAACAACAATATAAGAGCCGAGGTACACGTGATAACGGGAAGTGTGGAGATTAGTCCCGGCATAGGCCTTGCCGATGCGATTTTCGATATAGTAAGCAGCGGCTCCACTCTAATCAGCAACAATCTTGTTGAAGTGGAGACAGTGATGCAGAGCGAGGCGGTGCTGATAGCCAACAAGAGTCTTGACGAGGACAAGCGCGGCATATTGAAAGAGATGATGTTCCGCTTCGAGGCCGTCATGGCGGCACAAGGCAAGAAATACGTCAGGATGAACGCCCCCAAAGCACGGCTGGGGGAGATACTCGCCGTGTTGCCAGGTCTGAAAAGTCCGACCGTGATACCCCTTGCCGATGAGGAGTGGTGCTCTGTGCACAGCGTGCTCGACGAGAAGCAGTTTTGGGAGATTATCGGGAAGTTGAAGGAGCTTGGCGCACAGGGAATACTCGTCAACCCGATAGAGAAAATGATACTGTAAAACGGAGCAATCGTAACAGGGCATTGTTGCCCAACACGAGAATATTGACAATGAAGACATATAAGAATCCGCCACGTGAGCAGTGGAGCGAAATAGTGAAGAGGCCGCACCTCGACAGCAGCAAGTTGTATGCCACAGTGAGAGGCATCCTCGATGATGTGAGGAGCAGTGGAGACACAGCCATATTGAAATACGAGGAGCAGTTCGACCATGTGACGCTATGCGATGTTGCCGTGGCTCAGGAAGAAATAAACAGCGCACGTGAGCAGCTTCCCGAAGGTCTTTATGCGGCATTGGAGCAGGCCCACCACAATATATATGTATTCCACGAGGCGCAGCGTCTTGAGAGTAGAAAAATAGAGACACAGCCTGGTGTTACCTGTTGGCAGAAAAGCATACCGATAGAGAAGGTAGGACTGTACATACCCGGCGGCACAGCACCATTGTTCAGTACTGTGCTGATGCTCGCCACACCTGCAAAAATAGCAGGTTGCAGGGAGATAGTGCTGTGTACCCCGCCAGGGCGCGACGGGAGAGTTAACCCGGCGATATTGGCGGCGGCGGAGATAGCCGGAGTGAGCAAGATTTTCAAGACAGGCGGTGTGCAGGCGATAGGCGGTATGGCATACGGCACACAGAGCATACCCAAAGTATATAAGATTTTCGGGCCTGGCAACCAGTATGTTATGGCGGCCAAGCAATTGGTAGCCATAGACGAGGTGGCGATAGATATGCCTGCAGGGCCATCAGAAGTATGTGTCATTGCAGATGAGAGCAGTGAGCCGGAGTTTGTGGCGGCCGACCTTTTGTCTCAGGCAGAGCACGGAACAGACTCGCAGGTGATAATGATAACCACGTCAGAGATCATGATTGACAAGGTGCGGACAGAGATCGACAGGCAACTGCAAGTGCTGCCACGCAAGGAGATTGCAGAGAAAGCCCTTGAGAACAGTAAGATGGTGCTTGTGAGAGATAACAGTGAGGCGATGGCACTTAGCAATATGTATGCTCCTGAGCACCTTATCTTGTCAACCGATGATTACGAGAAATTGGCAGAAAAAGTGGTGAATGCAGGGAGCGTGTTCCTTGGAAAATACGCCTGTGAGAGTGCCGGCGACTACGCAAGTGGAACGAACCACACATTGCCCACACATGGCCATGCAGTGGCCTACAACGGAGTGAACCTCGATAGCTTTTTCCGAAAGACCACATTCCAGTATATCACCGAAGAGGGAATAAGGAATATCGGGAAAACCGTGGAAGTAATGGCAGAAAACGAAATGCTAAGTGCGCATGCGCATGCTATGCGCATACGCAAGTTAAAAGTTAAAAGTTAAAAGTTCGATTTCGCTTGCGTTAATTGCTTGCGGCGGATATAATAAATTATATCCCTACAAGGGCGAAGGAGAGTTAAGAGTTTGATGAGGGTGTAAACCATTGCGGATGAAGTAATTAAAGTTTTAAAAGTCAGATGAGAAGATTAGAAGAACTTACGAGGGAGAATATATGGCGTTTGGAGCCATACAGCAGTGCGCGTAACGAGTACAGTGGGCATCAGGCTACTGTGTTTTTGGATGCTAATGAAAACCCATACAATGATCCATATAACCGCTATCCAGACCCCTTGCAGGTGGAATTGAAAAAGCGCATATCTGTTGTGAAGGGTGTGAGGGCAGAGAACATATTCTTAGGGAATGGCTCTGATGAGGCAATCGACTTGGTATATCGTTGTTTTACGTGTCCTGGCAAGGACAATGTGGTTGCTATGGAGCCCACATACGGTATGTATAAAGTATGCGCCGATATAAACGATGTGGAATACCGTCCTGTGCTTCTTGATGAGAAATTCCAGATAACGGCGGAAAAGCTGTTAGGTGCATGCGACGACAACACCAAAGTCGTTTGGATATGCTCTCCGAACAATCCTACGGGCAACAGCATAGATAGAGAAGAGGTGATAAATACGATAAAGGGATTTGAGGGCCTTGTAGTTGTTGACGAGGCATATATTGACTTCTCGCGGTTGAGCTCGTTGCGTTTTGAGCTTGACAAACACCCAAATCTGATAGTTCTCAACACGTTTAGTAAGGCGTGGGGGTGTGCTGCCATCCGTTTGGGCATGGCATTCGCCCAAAAGGACATCATAGACATCTTCAACAAGGTGAAATACCCATACAACATCAACCTGCTCACACAAGAACAAGCTATGAAGGCGTTGAAAGACCCATTTGAGGTGGACAAGTGGGTTAGGCTGCTGTTGCAGGAGCGCGGCAACATGATGGAGGCATTCAGGATGTTGCCGTTCTGCGAGAGAGTATATCCGTCGGATGCGAATTTCTTCCTCGTGAAAGTGAGTGATGCACAAACTATTTATGATTATCTTGTGAGCAAGGGAATAATCGTGAGGAACAGGACAAAAATACGGTTGTGCGGCAACTGTCTGAGAATAACCGTGGGAAGAAAGAGCGAGAACACGGAAGTGCTTGCTGCGCTGCGCCGCCTGGGGGCGGAATTAAGAGTTAAGGGTTAAGAATTAAGAGTTAAGAGTGCGCTTTTGCTTGAGTTTATTGTTTGAGATGCAGTGGATGAATTTCACTCGTATTTCATGGACTTGGCGGGATGTATGTGAGAGATGAGATAGCTGGGTGCGATGAGTACGAAAACGCTGATGAGGAAGGTTGCGAAATTGAGAATTATTATTACGGGGATGTTGATTTCCACTGGTACGACTTTGACATAGTAAGTGGAAGGATTCAGCGTAACGAGTCCTGTGTATTTTTGGATGAGCATGAGAGCTATGGCGATGATATCCCCCAGGAGCATACCCCTTCCGATGATGAATGCCGCGAACCAGAGGAAAGTTTTTCTTACCATTTTGTTGCCGGCACCAAGGGCTTTGAGAATGCCTATCATGTTTGTCCGTTCAAGGATGATGATAAGTAGTCCGGAAATCATTGTAAAGCCCGCCACGCAAAGCATCAGGATGAGAATAATCCACACGTTAAGGTCGAGCAAGTCGAGCCATGCGAAGATTTGCGGGTTCGACTGTTGTATAGTCTCGGAAGACATAGTTTCGCCATATTTGTCAAGACGTCGGTTCACCTTTTGCACAAGGATATCCTCCACATCATCAACCAATTGGAAATCGTTTACAGTGAGCTCAGCACCACTGAGTTGGTCAGGGTCCCAGCCGTTAAGCCGTATGGCGGTGTATAGGTCAGTGAAGCACAGAATTTTGTCAAACTGAGTGAGGTTTGTCTCATAAACTCCTGCGATGGTAAACCTTCGTGTGCGCACATCATTATTATCAAAGAAATACGCGAAAACCCTGTCGCCAGTGTCAAGTTGCAGTTTGTTAGCCATGATTTTGGAGATAAGGATTTTGTTTTGGTTTGCCGAGTCGCTGAACAGCGGAATGGAGCCGCTTACCATGTTGTTGTGAATGAACGTAGTGTCGTATTCAGGGCCAACCCCTTTAAACATAACGCCGAGGAAATCGCTGTCTGTTTTGAGAATGCCCTGTTTCATGGCAAAGCGTTGCACGTGTTCCACGCCATTGATATTACGCAGAAAATCGAGTGTACTGTCTGGTAAGCAGATAGGCGATAGATTGTTGTTGTGCAGGAAATAGAAGTTCGCCACCGTGATATGGCTGCCGAAGCCGATAACCTTGTCGCGAATGCTATGCTTGAAGCCGAGAATTATACAAACGGAAATGAGCATTACCGCCAGGCCGATGGCGACGCCCGCTGTAGCGATACGTATAGCGGGGCGGCTGACGCGTTGTTTGTCGCCATTGTTGGAGTAGATACGTTTTGCTATGAAAAGCGGTAAGTTCATGTATAAGTCAGTTCACAGGATGTCGGGAAGATACGGCATAGAGATCATTCCGCCACTCTGCCATGGTAAGTTTCGAGGGCCTTGCGGAGAACGTGCAAAGCACGTATGAGGTCCTCTTTTTTCAGCACGTAAGCGATACGCACCTCGTTGGCGCCCGTGCCGGGAGTGGTGTAGAAGCCAGAGGCTGGTGACATCATCACCGTTTCGCCCTCATAGTTGAACTCCTCAAGACACCATCGGCAGAAGTCATCGCTGTTATCGACGGGCAGTTTTGCCACGGTGTAGAAAGCGCCCATAGGTATAGGAGAGTACACGCCAGGGATGCGGTTGAGCCCATCTATAAGGCACTTACGTCGCTCCACATACTCATCGTAAACCGTGCGGAGATATTCCTCATCAGCTTCGAGGGAAGCCTCGGCCGCGATCTGGCCTATAAGAGGAGGTGAGAGCCGAGCTTGGCAGAATTTCATCACCGCCTTGCGGACCTCCTTGTTTTTAGTGATGAGAGCGCCGATACGGATGCCACATTCGCTATAACGCTTGCTGACGGAGTCGATAAGAACGACATTTTGCTCTATACCTTCGAGGTGGCAGGCACTGATGTAAGGAGAACCAGTGTAGATAAACTCACGATACACCTCGTCAGAAAACAGATAAAGATCGTATTTCTTCACGAGGTCCCGTATCTGGTGCATCTCCCGTCGGGTATAGAGATAGCCTGTAGGGTTGTTTGGGTTGCAGATAAGGATAGCGCGTGTGCGCTCGTTGATGAGTTCCTCGAATTTCTCCACTTTGGGCAGAGAAAAACCCTCCTCGATGGTGGTGGTGATAGTACGTATTCTCGCTCCTGCAGAGATGGCGAAGGCCATATAGTTGGCGTATGCCGGTTCAGGCACGATTATCTCGTCACCAGGGTTGAGGCATGACATGAATGCGAACAGAACCGCCTCACTGCCACCGCAAGTGATTATGATGTCATCAGGCTCAACATTGATGTTGAATTTGGCATAATAATCAACCAGTTTCTCACGGTAGCTCAGGTTGCCTTGGGAAGGCGAATATTCAAGAATTTCCCTGTCGATATTCCTAATAGCGTCGAGGGCCACCTGCGGTGTGGGTAGGTCAGGCTGCCCGATATTGAGATGATACACTTTGATACCCCGTCTTTTTGCGGCTGCCGCAAGTGGAGCGAGCTTTCTGATAGGAGATTCCGGCATTTCCAAGCCACGGACAGAAATTTGAGGCATAATGCTAAACTTTACGTTTCAACGTGCAAAGGTAATGAAAAGTTTTCGGAGAAAACTTTTCAAGATAAAAAATAAAAGATAAAAAATAAAAAAGCAAGATTGTTTGAGAAAGCCCCCGATAAATCCAATAACATAATATACTTAATCACAAATCCCTTCACTCAATTATAAAATATCAGATTTTTTCCTTAACTTTGCAGTTAAAATCGAAAATGTTGTATGAATGGCATTACCAACAAACGAGGGTTGCTCATTATATAAATCTTCTTTTATACAAAGCATATCAGTAGATAAGTTCATCAACTTGCGCATATTCAGCATGGAGCGATCATTTTCCACAAATTCTGTTCGATAATATCGAAGATTGTTTTTCGTGAGACCTTCAACTTTTTCGCCTCTTGGCGTTGTATATCCATTTATAACACGCTTGTTGCGCTCGTATGTGACTTCCTCACAAATATTATTCTCGTTATTCGTTACAAGAATACATTGACGATG
>JAJPZD010000055.1 GCA_021204605.1 Prevotella sp. | reverse complement strand
TTATAATAATGCGGCTGAAAGGGCGAAATTTAAACTTTCGGCTGATGTTGAGGGGATGAAGTACGAGCAACCTACGAGAAAGGAGTGTATAGAGAATTTGAAGCGTCTTACTCACGAAAGGGGTTTAATGGAGTTTGTTGTGAGGCGTTATGCAATGCTTCGTGGTTGGAATGTTGATGAGACTGTTTCTGCCGTTATGCAACAATTGCAGAGATTTGAGGAGCACAATTCGAGAAGGAAAAGGGTTAAGAGGGCGTTTAAGTAAAGAGGTCATTATTTTCTTTCCTCGTATTCCTCATAGAGGGCTACTGGACCGTAATGCCATAGTTTGGTGCTTTCTTTTTCCAAGTCCTTGTATGTGTTGGAATGATAAAAACGCTTTACGGCATCTATGATTGACCCTCCATGCTCTTTTACGTATATCTGTGCGAACAAACTTACTTTTGAGGGCAGGAGTAAATAAAGGTTTTTATCTGTAATATCACGTGTCATTTGAAAATCTCTTTTGTTTCTAAGTAGGTTAAGTATTTCAATGATTCTTCTGTATGAAAAAGCAGTTGGTCTATTAATGAGTATGTCCTTAGTTCAAGAATAAGTTGCTCCTTGTTGAAAAGTCCACTCTCATACAATGAGAAAGCAGCATAAACACGGTCGTTTGCTACTGGCCCATATACAATGTCGTAATCATGATGAAAATCTTTATCCATTCTGTTTGACATCACGAAGTCAAGCCATTCTTCATCTGGTGCAGTGAAATGCTTTGTATTGAGTATATCCAAGGCATCAGTATCAAAACCATATATATTTACGAATCCCATGTGGTTTTGTTTTCCTAATTTGCGCAAAACCCAGTGTTCAGCCTGTTGTTCTGAAGTAGTGGTATAAAATCCAATACCATAGTCAAGGGTGCGGGTTGACATCCTTATTTCAGGTTTCACTACCTTTTCAATACTTCCATGATACAGTCTCATCATATCACTTCCTGCTTTTTCTCGGATATAAGATCATCGATTTCTTCCATAAGCCATTGACAGCTTTGTGTATGCAACACCTCATAGTTGTCAGTCAAGTAAGGGAGCAAATCGTATTTCTCAAACAGACTCATCGTTTCTTCACCCGACATGTTCTGTCTCATTTTGTATTGCTCGACACAGAATGAGATAAAATATGCGATATCCAACTCTCTCTTGTTGCTCATAGTGAAGTTGTTGTGGTAAAATGATAATCTGTTTACAAAACTAATTATAAAATTTCGGAAAAACAATATTATACCTCGTTTTTTAAGATAAAAAGAGGTAAGTGTAAGTCGTGGCTTAGATTAATATGCCTGTTTTGAGAATGTCGGCATAGAGGGGATTGTTAATGTCCTCTGTGAGCAGGACGGGTTCTATAAGATAGTTTACCTTGCGCCCTAACTTCCATAATAATGGGGTATCCTTGAAATAGTTGTCGCTGCGGTGTGAGACAACTACGGCAATATCAATATCGCTATCTTCTGTATATCCTCCCTTGCTGTATGAGCCGTAAAGATACAGGGCTTTGAGCGGCAGATGTTCTGCCACGATTGATTTGTATTCTTTTGCTATTTCGATAGCCTGGCTTTTATCCATAATCTAAGGTTATCTGTACGGTTCAACAATGTGTTGCAATATTCAGGGGTCAACATTTTCATCAGTTGCTCCTTGTAAGAGGGATAACGAGCTTCTATATTTAAAGGTTCAAGCGTATCTATAAACTCCAACTGTTCTTGTGACAGTTCATTGACAAGTCCTGATTTAGCTGCAAGCCGTGACAAGTGATGAATTTTCAAAGGCGGTTCTTCCAATACACAGCTCCAATATGCTTTGAGGATCTTCTCTATTACTTGGTGGCACATGAAAGCGACATAAAGATAACGTTTGGTTGTAAGCATGGCTTTTGCCGTGTCAAAATCATAGTCTGACATTTCAATCCAATATGTAACCTTATCTTTCATTACCTTTAAGTATTCAAATCATGTGCAAAGATAAGGAATATCTTTGAGAAACAGTCATTTAATGTCATTAAGTCTATAATTTTGGCGGTAGAAATTTAGGTACTGGCTATATAGGAGAAAAAATTGTGGGAAATATACCGTGAAAGAAAGATGTGCATGGGAGCTTTTATTCTCCAAAATAGTGTTTGTCGTAATTGGTGCTTTTCAGGGACACGGAAACTATAGTATCTACGATTGGTCCACTACTGCAACTGCTTAATGGGGCATTCTCTTCGCAATATCTGATTCTTATCTTGTTTTTCTCATTTGTAGGTTCTGCTAATTCAAGTCCCGAAGCCCTCAAATTTGCAGCCGTATATAAAGGAGGAATCAAGTAGTACCAACGATTGTTGTGTAAGGTGTAGATTCTGTACATTCTGCATGCAGAAAAATACCATGTATCTAAAATACCGACTTCTGTTGTGCCATTACCATCCAAATCGCCCTCATTTACCAACTTTGGGGCTATATTATAGTAAAGATCCAATTTAGGAATAAGTTTATTGGAACTGTACATAATACAATGATAGTTGTCTTTTTCACGTTCCTCACTATCGTAAGAGCATTGAATAATAAAAAGGGTATCAGTCTTTCCTTTTGTGAAATTACCGACAATGGTATCTTGTTCCTTGTGCGCTTTCACGCTGTTGTTATACTTCCTCCATTCTTCGTATGTTTTTTCTCTTTCTTCATTAGCGAGTTTTAGACTGTCTTCGTGAGAGAGGAGCAAAGTGTCTTTGCTGTCACTATCCTTTGTATTTTCTTGTTTGTTCTCACATCCGATTAGGATTGTCAAGAACAATGTAAACATTAAATATTGTAATGATTTCATTGGTTAGGATTGTTTTTATTGTTTCTTTGTTTATTGTTTTTTTTACTTTATGGGTTATTCTTTACTTTGTGGGTGATTTTGAGTTGCTGGTTTTCGTTGTCTATCTCGATTTTGCCGAGACGACCGAGGACGGATTGGCCTAAGAGGAGTGGGGCTCGCTGATTGCGGACAACGGATGCTGTTACATTGGTGAGTTCAAGACCTGCGAAGTTCACGTGACGGAGGTTGATAATGGTTCCTTCGCTTATATCTCCGTTGGCATCCACGAAATAACTGCTGCCAATGACATCCGTGGATTTCAGATAATCGTTCTTCAACATGAAATTGGCTTCAACCATGGACATTGAGACGGTGCCCGCTCCTGTGTCGAAAGTGAAGTGAAGGGGCAAATCGTTGATGGTGCACTGTACTTTATAGATGGTTCCTTCTTTTGTGAAAGGAATGGTGACGGTTTCCTCAACGAAGTCTTCTTCTGGTTCTGACTGGTTCTCCTCGTTTTGTATTGCCTGATACTCTGCGATTAGATCTCTGAACGTGTCGGTATCACGGATAAATGACAGGTCATCATCCACCATGATATGGGCGAAACTGCGATAGCCCTTTTCAAGAGAGGTTCTGAGAAAGCCGAGGGCTTTGTCTTTCTCGCCCATTCTTGAATAAAGGCAAGCTGCATCGTAATAGTTGCCAGGCTCATCCTTGTCGTGTGAGATTACTGAATCCATAAAGGCTATTGCCTTGTCTTTCTGCCCCAATTCAAGGAAGGCATATTGTGCGCATGAGGAATTATCGGGTATTGTATCGAGTTCAACGACTTTCGTGTAATCGGCAGTGGCTTTCTCACGATTACCTTTATCCCTATACATATCACCCCTGCCAAGATATGCGTAAGCATAGTCAGGATCAAGGGCTATCGCAAAGGAGTAATCCTCAATCGCCCCGTCAAGCATCTGAGCGTTGTCCTTATAGAAACCCCTTCTGTAATAGCCGTAGGAATCATCAGGATTTTTCTGGATGAAATTATCAAGAAAGTCTATCGCACCCTGTATGTCTCCAGAATCATACAGCAAATCAGCCTTCAGCAATAACAGGAAGTAACCGTTAGGGTTCATGTCAAGAGCCTTGTCCGCCCAAAGCAAGCCCTCATTGAAATCGCCAAGTTGCTGATAACAGTCAGCAATTCTCTCTATTGTCAAAGGAATTACCTCAATGTTGATAGCCTGCTTATAATAATCTATCGCCTGACTGTATTTCCTGCAATTCTCATGAATATAACCGGCATAGTAAAACCATTTAGCCTCGTTGGGCTTCTTAACGCTCTGGATTTTGAGTTTGGCATTAAGGGTTTCAAAGGCATCATCGGAGAGAGAGGATATAATCTCAATGGCCTTGTCATTATTACCAATATCCAAAGCGGAAATCAGATCATCGGTTGCCTTATTCCAATCGCCCAAAGCGAGATAACATTCAGCCCTGTAAGAATAAGCTATGCCATATTTGGCATCCAGCTTTATGGCATAATCGAATTGAGGTATCGCCTCACCGTAATTTTTGAGAGCAACCAAGTTACGCCCCATGCCGAAATAACCTTTTGGGTCGGAAGATTCCAGTTCGATAATCCTCTTACAGTCAATGTCAGATAGGGAATACTGCTGCATGGAATAATACAGATTGGCTCTATCATATATAATTTCTGTATCGTAAGGAGAGATTTTTATCGCAGCTTCATATTCAGTGAGGGCTTTATTTGTCTCCTCCATATCAGTAAACACTTGGGCTTTCAGCTTATGGGCGTAAGCCCTATATGCCTTGTCTTTCTTCGGCAAGTAATTCAATGACATATCAGAGTTGGACAATGCCTGTCCGTATTCTTTCCTGTCTTGATAGATGATTGCCAGCCAGTAGTAGGCATATCCGTTTTCTGGATTGTCCGTAATCTCCTGAGAAAGATAGTTGAACGCTTCGGACAAGTTGTTTTTCTTCATCGCCTCAATTCCCCTGACGTAGTTATAGGTATCAGGGAGCTTTATGTTGTCCTTGGCATTTACAGTCAAGGCAGAGCATACAGCCGTAAGCAGGAGTATGAGGGAAGCTGATTTGAGGAGCATTGGCTTCATGATTATCGCTACTAATTCAAAAATGGTATCAAAGCAAACAAAAGAGTTAACAGCAGGCCTGTAATTATGATTAAAGTCCTGAATATTTTATCGGGATAATTTTTAAAAGCCCAATATCCGATGGTTATATAGAGAAACCAGAAAAAAAGGATTGTAAGGGCGATCATTAATATGTTCATATCTGTATTTATTTATGATTGTGATTTATTTGAGTTCATTACACGTGTGGTGAGGGAAGAAACGGTGTTTATTTGGGTAAATGCCGTTTCTGATTCATTATTATTTGAATGGTTTCATTGGTTAGGATTATAATTTTGTGATAGAGCTGCAGTAACTATCCATGTTATTACACCTAACACTATCCCACCACCCCAATTACCCTCTATTCCACCACCTAATATCATAATTATGGCAAAGATAGTCGCAAGGATAAAACTAAAACAATTATCGTCATTATCCATACCGATAAGTAATTTAAGGATTAAACATATTTCTAATGAGCTTTAAAAGTTATATGCTATACCGATTTTGAGTTGCGGGGCAAAGAATGCTTTCTTTGGTGTCCCGGAAAAGTTTACAACCACTGTACCTGCTAATTCTGCCTGAAAAGAAAGTGATTGAGATATTCGGTGGTCTATTCCAACACCAACTCGAAAAATTGGGGCATCGTTATTTATTTTATCATAGTGATTTACACCTGGATTACCATAATACGGATAGCTGTCATGTGACAAATCAGGAGACTCATACCAATAGTTCTCAAGTGACAATACATGCCCATACGCTGCTCCAACTAAGATATATGGTCTTGTTGAGGTTACTTTATTTAAAAATTGGTGATAATTGATACCAATGATAAAGTCAGTTTCCTTATCTTCGTATTTACTTGCTTTAAATGAACTGAGGAGCGTATAAGAAACAAAGGTTTCAATACGACCGTGGTTGGTTATGTTATATTGGTATTTGATGTCTAATCCAAAATTTTGCGATCTGGCATTACCGTTATAATACCAATCAAGATTAATACCGATACCATTCACACCTTTTTGTGCGAACATTGTCATACCAGACAATGAAAACAGAAGAATCAATAATAATTTTCTCATTATTATTTATTTTTAAAGTGCTTGTATTTGGGTTATAAATTCATTGAAGTTGGTTCATCACTTTTAATCGTCAGAGAAATCCTTCTCTGTGATTGATTTGAAATCTTTCCAATATGTGGCATTTGAATAAGCAGATTTGCTACCTTTCGGAACATTGAGAACACATGATTCTTTATCAACGTTATTGAATGTAATGCTGGTAATTTCAGGTGGTGTAGTGTTCTTTGAGTTTATTTCTGTCAATCCTGTGCAATCTCCAAATGCGTTATAATCAATAGAAATTATGCTACTGGGTATAGTTATTTCGGTTAATCCTGTGCAACCATAAAATGCACATTCGCCAATAGAAGTTACGCTATTCCCAATTATAACGGATACCAATGTTGTTTTGTTTTTGAATGGCGAATAATCGCTGCTATAACTTATATCTCTACCTAAATAAAGAGTAGAAATAGAACAGTTATCGAAAGCATAATATCCCGATATGAATGTTAATGTTTCAGTGCCATCTTCAATTATTATATTATTCAAATTTGTACAATCTTTAAAAGCATTATATTCAATAGAATTTACGCTACTTGGAATTGTTATTGTTCTCAAACTTGTGCAACCACTGAAAGATTGTTGGCCAATAGAAGTTACACCGTTGCCAATTATAACTTCTGTTAATCCTGTACAACCTAAAAAAGCACGTTCGCCAATAGAAGTTACGTTATTAGGAATTGTTATACTTGTTAATTCTGAACACCATTCAAAAGCATTATATCCAACAGAAGTAACGTTGTATGTATTTCCTTTATAAGATACTATTTCAGGGATAACAATATTTCCAGAATATGTGTTGCCGTTATTTGTATTATTTATACGATTCTTTACTTCACAAGTCATTTCAGTATCACTTGTGATTTTGTAGTATATACCATTTACCTTGAAATCATAGGGTTTATCACTACCGCCATTATCATCATCATCGTTTGAACATGAGGAGAAATTCAAGCTAAACACTATAGCTAATAAAGCCATGCCAATTAATCTAAATGTTTTCATTTGTCTTATTTGTTTTTAAGTTTGTATTTAAGTTATAAAATTCATTGAAGTGGTTTCATCAAGGGGGATTTGTCTCCCTTAGATGATTTTGAATGTTATTCTTCTGTGTTGCGCCTACCGTGATGAAGGTGATTGTTATGTTTAGATACTCGCTTTGTATATAAAGTTTCATTACTATTAGCAAGTTCATCTGTAATTGGTGAAAGCTGTGTACTGCGACTGAATATGCTTAATAAACTGTATGTATAATTGAATGTAGAAACAGAAGGTTTATCATCATTATTTTCAATTTCTGTTACTTTTTCAGTTTGAATTGTACCATTGCCATTAAGGGTATATTCTAATGTAT
The DNA here is from genome assembly GCA_021204605.1 of Prevotella sp. Classification (GTDB taxonomy): domain Bacteria; phylum Bacteroidota; class Bacteroidia; order Bacteroidales; family Bacteroidaceae; genus Prevotella. The sequence goes on along the minus strand of JAJPZD010000055.1, from coordinate 2,439 downwards.
CATCATAAGTTTCAATATCATTATCATACACCCAAACAATCTTATAAGATGCTGGGAGTTTTGAAGTTCCTTTACCGAATAGACCGATGAAACAAAGACTTGAGAAATCATCTGCAATTATTGGTTGGGCCATTGGATCCCATAAGGCATCTGTATATTGCTGATATTTGTTTTTGGTATTTCCATATTCGTATGTATAGCTGGCACTAATTGACCTATCTTCTCCTTTTTTTGTGAATCCTGCACTAATCAGGTTGCCACTTTTCCATGTGAAATCACAATTCAAGGTATATTGATAAGTATCGTTCCCATTATAATAAGTATCACTACCTTTAATATTGGTTAAATGCCCGTCCGAATCGTAGGAACAATTTATTACAATATCATCCTCATTCGGGAAATATATCTCCATTTTTGAAATATATCCTGAATTGTTGAAAGTTACATTTGCGTATTCCCAATCTTCGTCAAAAGGAGTAATCACACAAGGGTTGTAGCTGATGCTATAATCTCCATGTAATTCAGTACAACGCCCTTCACTGTCATAATCGTATGTTTTCCAACTGCCTACCTTGACTAAGACATATTGCTCGCCATCATCTGTTGTAATGACAGAGACATTGGAAGAAGATGATGAGCTACGGTTACTATCATCATCATCATCGTCTGAGCATGATGAGAAACTGAAACTAAACACTAAGGCTATTAAAGCCATGCCAATTAATCTAAATGTTTTCATAATCTTATAAGTTTTTAAGTTTGTATTTGGGTTATAAATTCATTGAAGTGGTTTCATCAAGGGGGATTTGTCTCCCTTAGATGATTTTGAACGTTATGTGATGTTTTAATGCTTTTTTGTTTGTTGTTTAGGGTTTGCTGTTTTAATTAAGGTATAAATCGAGAGATTTGTGAAAGAAATCATATTTCCTTAACTGTCATTGTCTTTTTTATAGATTATGACTTTGGCTAAGGGGATATTGAGTTTCTTTTCACCGTTCACGTCAAAGCGTTCAAGCTGTTCATCATCTTGGTTGCGGATAATTAATCTAACTTTATCGCCTTTTATCACGATAGTGCTTTCATCATTATCTGATTCAACACATTCATAATCGTTATTCGTGGATTCTTTCTTTGAGAAATCCACTTCATTGATTTTGGCAAAATCTTTCCAATACGCTGCTTGGGAATATGCTTCTTTGCAACCTATTGGTACATTCAAGACGCAAGCACCTCGTCGAAATCCAGGATTACAGTTTAATGATATAAAAGGCGGTTCTGTGCTCATTGAATTTATTGTTAATAATCTAAAGCAATTTTCAAATTTCTCGCCAGGATATATTTTATTCTTTCCTATTGTCAAGGTTGTTAGAGTTGTGGTATTCTTAAAAGGAGAATATCTATCTTCAGGTGCAACTCTTTCATAAGGATTATCTTTATAGGCACTTATACTTCTGCCCATGTAAAGAGACGCAATAGGGCAATCAGAAAAAGATGTCTGAACAATTTTCAGATGTTCCTCACTATCTTCTATTATCACCTCACGAAGGCCTTTGCATCCTTCAAATGCTGATTTTTCAATGGTTACTACATTATTAGGAATAGTTATCTTTTCCAGACCTACGCAACCACTGAAAGCGTATTCGCCAATAGTAGTTACATTCTTGGAAATAATAATCTCTCCTAATCCCACACAATCACTAAATGCATGTTTACCTATTGTGGTGACACTATCAGGCATTACTATTTTGGTCAATCCCTTGCAATCGCTAAATGCTTTTGCACCTATGTAAGTGACTTTGCGACCTATTGACACATCTTTTAATTTATGGCAATTACTGAAAGCTGCTTCCTCGATTGTAGTAACATTGTTTCCAATAGTTACTTTTTTCAAACTTCCACATTCGCTAAATGCTTCTTTGCCAATACAGGTTACACTATCAGGGATTATCACTTCTGTAAAATCAGTGCGAGTAGAAAAAGCATTTTCATCAATGTAAGTTGTGCCGTCAGGGATTAACGGCTGCTGGGTGTTATCGTTTTGCTGTTCCATGAATTATACTTTCAAGTTCCTCATCCTCCGTTGGAACTGTAAAGTTATTAAATGCGAAATGCGTGAGGACTGTATTATGCTTATCTTTCAGTCAGGCTTCTCGCATCGCCTTTGGGACAGATAAGCAACAGCCACTCACGCATGACGAGTATATATGTCTCCTTAGTAGATCAGTATATATCCGTAACGTGAGCGTTGTTGCCACCCTCTTTGTCCCTATTTCAAACTTTGCGAGAATTTGACTGAACAAGAAAGTTTCAATAACGCTATTCGTTCTATTATGTCTGACACCCTTGAGAGTCTCAAATGCAAAGATAGTTGAAAAGCGTTGTAATTCCATCGATAAAACAAAAATTAATTTGAGTTTATTATTTTTTAATAAATGGTGT
>JAJPZD010000177.1 GCA_021204605.1 Prevotella sp. | reverse complement strand
CTGTTGAAATTCCCGTACAGTTTTTGAATACTGCCTTACCGATTTCCGTCAACACATCATTAGTGTTATCCGTATTTACTGTCGTAATGCCCGTACAGTCAGCGAACAGATAATCAGGCAGTTTCGTAACGGCAGCACCAATCTCTACATCATTGAGAGTAGTACCAAAGACCGACTCCGTCAGATCTTCTACATCCCCATCAACAACCGAAGCATTTGCCGCATTGTAATAAAGAGTGGTGACATGCGTCAATTGATTTAATGCTTCAGGGATTTTTTCCACGTTCTCACCAATCGTCAGTATTTTGAGATTTGTACAATTATTGAAAGCACTTTCACCGATAGACGTACACTCTATAGCATTATAAATAAGAGAATCGAGAGCTGTGCAGTTTGCGAACAGATGATGAGGAAGCGTCTGAACGCTATCTCCTATTACTACTGTAGCAAGATTTGTTTCAGAAACGAAATCCGACCCTGTTGCATCCCCATAAGTATTATTCTTCATTGTGGCATTCCTCGCATTATAGTAAAGTATCTTGAGATTACCCATTTCTCTGATATTATACGGAATTGACGTAACACCCTCGCCCAACGTGAGAGTGTCGAGGCTCGCACAATTGTCAAATGCGTGGGCTCCTATTTTTATACCACTGTTTATAGTTACCGACGTGATAGCGGTATTGTAAAAAGCATAATCGGCTATTGTATCCACTGAATTGGGTATTACAAGACTTCCTGCCAGACTTGTGCAGCCATTGAAAGCATCCGTTGGAATTTCTGTCAAACTGCTCAATTGGTCAAAACCCTCTATACTCGTAAGACCGGTACAACTGTGGAATATAAAAGAGCCCATACTTGTAAGACTGCTGCCGCAAGTAAATGTTACTGACTCAAGTGATGAGAGATTTCGGAACAGAGAACCGGGAAGTGACTCGACATCCTCACCTATGGTTACAGTTGTAACAGCACTAAACGGTGTGCTTGTTGGTTCGGTTTCTCCATCTTCCTGATAGTATTTAGCATTTTTAGCATTGTATGTAAGCGTGCTGAGACTGCTGCAATTCTGAAATGCATTATCTCCGATACTATCTACATTCTCATTAACTGTAAATTCAGTAAGGCCGCTGCCATAGAAGGCGTATGAACCTATTTTCGTTACTGTTGACGGAAGATCTATTGATTCCAGACTACTGCAATTATAGAAAGCATCATCACCAACAGTTGTCAAACTACTACTCTCATTAAAGGTTACTGACGATAGGTTACTACAACCCCATAATAAATTCGAGGGAATCGACACGACATTATTTCCTATGACAGCAATACTAAGATCTGTTGCATGTGCGAGAATGTTAGCAGAGGCTGTTGTTATGTTTGTCGCATTGTAATTAAGTGTATCGAGATTTGTCATTTGCCCGAAACCAGAAGAGAGCGTTGTCGCCTCACTATCACGTATTGTCAGAGTTCTGAGACTGGTACAACCCGTAAATGCGGAAGTTCCGAATGGCACATCGGCATTTATTTCCACTGACTTGATACCGGTATTGTTAAAAGCAAAATTAGCTATTGTATCCACAGAACTGGGTATTACAAGATCCACTGATAGAGCAGTGCAGCCATTGAAAGCATCCGTTGGAATTTCTGTCAAACTGCTCAATTGATCAAAACCCTCTATACTCGTAAGACTGGTACAACTGTAGAATATAAAAGAACCCATACTTGTAAGACTGCTGCCGCAAGTAAATGTTACTGACTCAAGTGATGAGAGATTTCGGAACAGAGAACCGGGAAGTGACTCGACATCCTCACCTATGGTTACAGTTGTAACAGCACTAAACGGTGTGCTTGTTGGTTCGGTTTCTCCATCTTCCTGATAGTATTTAGCATTTTTAGCATTGTATGTAAGCGTGCTGAGACTGCTGCAATTCTGAAATGCATATAATACTATACTTGTCACACTTTCAGGAATTGTGATTTCCGTAATCGATGAGCAGCCGTAGAAAGCCTCATATCCTATGGTTGTCAGATTGCTTGCATTGCTCAGGTCGATTGATGTCACGCCTGTACAGTTTTGAAACGCTTGCTCACCGATTTCCGTAACGTCATACGTATTGCTGTTGCTATCCGTTACTGTTGCAGGAATGGAAACGCTGCCTGTATAACTGTTTGCAACCACTTTTACAGTTCCGTTGTCGGAACCGACTGGGTCTGTAATGACTTCGTACTTTATTGAATTTTCATCTTCAAACGTATCGCCAACAGTGGCATTAGCCACTAATGAGAGGTTAGAGCACACGAAGATTAGGGCTACAGAGAGTCCATAAAAGCAATTTTTTTTCATAATCAATGCTTTGTTTCATAGGGTTTATAAATATTCCGCCATAGATTATCAGTCTGGCAGAAAAGTCGTGGCAAAGTTACAAAAGTTCTTTAAAATTTCTCTCCCACAATAGTTAAATATAGTTAAATCATCAATAAACAAGAATTTTTGAGCATTTCCCGAATAAAAGAAGGTAAGAAGACGTGGAGGAAACTTTCATTCTTCATTTATCAAGATTTGCCAGGCGCCATTTGCCTTTGAGTGTTCGGGGTTAATGTATCCTTGTCGTTTCAGGTGAGAAATGGCACGTTTCACAGAGGATTCGCTGATACCTAAATTATCCTGTAAATCTGAGTATTTTACCTTTGGGTTCAACCTGATAGCCTCATAAACTTTTCTTACAATATCATACTGAAGATTAGAAACGGTTGCTGTGTGGCCATTTTCAGATTTTTCTACATACTTTTGCGCATTTTTTGATTTATCTGCGTTTTTACCCTCTGTTTTAAGACATTTTAAGATATTGATCTGACCATTTTTAGTGTTGTTCATACACATACCGACAACCCCATGACCATTTTTTATTGTGAAGCCGTTTTCTGCGGCTTCTTTGATCAACCTTTCGGCACGTGTGGATTTATTCTCACGGACAGAAACAGTTGCCAGATACTCAAAATTATAAACAGCTTCTCCGTTTTCATTTGCCAAAAGGTCTTTTTGTACTTTCAGCACACCACGGCTATGTCTGTTTACAAAGCCTAAAACTTTCATGGCTTCGGCAACAATCACATTGCGATAGTCGTTTACATTAGGGAAATTGGCTTCATTGGCGCGGCCGTATAGTCCACCGTGATTGGTAATCTCAATACGGTTTTCATATTGATAAAACTGTATTGGTCCATTGGTGCTATAATCTCGGTGGCAGATGGCATTCATCAACAGCTCGCGTGTTGCCCAGTCAGGATAGTCCACCACATTCTCTTCACGTGCGGCCGAGACAGGTATAGGGCGACGGTTTGCTATCGTTGTCTTAATGAATGTATCGAGTTCCGGCAGGACGGTGCAAAGATTTTCCTTGAACTCATGTTCGTTCATTATATCAGATGCCCTGTCCACTCCCGCAAACCTTACATATTGAACATAAGCGCCAGGGATAAATCTTCGCAGGTTCTTAGCAAAGAAAAGCAAGCCGGCATTTGTCGGGCAGTCATGGAAAATATCAAAGAAACCGAAGGAGCTCAGTTTCACTCTCACATCACGTTTATCATCTTCCAAAACATCTTCAGGCATTGCTTTAGGCAGATAATAATATTTGAAAAGCTGTAAGTCCATATCATTGATTGTCGCGCCTGTACAAGGTGAAGAATCAAAAGAGACAAGCCCGGAGCGGCGTTTTTCTGATAATATATGCTCATCATTTTCATTGGCGACACTTTTGCGCGGTCCGATTCTTACCCATGTGCGTCCTTTATATTTCACAGGTGGAAAAAGCGAGGGTTCTACTTTGACGACCACCACATCCCCTTCTTCCATTGCGACCTTTTGCACAGTCATAGAAGGTTGAGGCTGGATGTTGCCATCGGTGCGAATGGCAGCAAGGTTTAGGAGCAAATCATCCGTAACATGTATTCCTTTCACCTTGCCATCATCCTCCACACCGATAATCAAGTAGCCTGATGTGTTATGACCAGGCAGATCGTTGGCGAAAGCACATATTGCCTGTCCAAACTTATCCGTATTGGTAGTTGATATAGTACGCTCCACGCTGTCGCTCTCTATATCACTAATCAATTTCCTTAATTCTTCAACATTCATGACAAGAGTAATTCTGTTTTCTATCGCAAATCGATGCCTTTCATATAAAATTTTTATATCTTTTGCAAACTTAATAATTTTTCCCAAATATATGTGCCAAAAAGGTATAAAAATTCAGAAAAGCAAGGTTAAGGATTTGGCGCGCATAGGTCGAATTAGGCGTGCCATCACTCCTCAACGAGTTTATTTTCCTTTTCGAGAGCCTTCCAGACTGAGTATCTCGCCTCTGCGCTCATGCGTTCAACCTGCTTGAATATTCCTCTCATATCGTTGCGGTAGGTGCTTGTCTCGTATGGACACAATTTCACCTGCCTCATATAATTCCGCAAGACAGCATAATCACGCAGGTCAGTCTCATCCTCAAGACAGAGAGGGCGTACTATGGAGAGCGGCATTTTCCTCATTCTCAGGCGTACCGGCATGGTGGAGAAACAGCCCTGGAAGAACAAGTTCATCATCGTGGTGTGGATGATGTCATCGCGGTGGTGCCCCAGTGCTATCTTGTTGCAGCCGAGCTGCTGAGCCATTGAGAAAAGTTGCTTGCGCCTGTTCCAGGAGCACAGGAAACACGCCGGCTTTCTGTCGGTGGTGGAATAGTCAAAGCCCGTCGTTACAGTATAAAATTTGGCGCCCCAACACTCGCAGAATTCCTGCAGGTAAGACACATCCGACTCATATCTGATATTCTCCATTCTGATATGCAGAGCAACGATGGAGAACGAGGGCGATTTTATCCTCTGCCGTCTGCCGAGCAACTCCACCAAACAGAGTGAATCCTTGCCGCCCGACAGTCCTATGAGGATTTTATCGTTATCCTCAATAAGATTATAATCATAAACCGCCTTGTTGAAACGGCTTATAATGCGCTTTTCAAGTTTCTGTTCATCAGACAGCAGCGGCATATTTGATAATTAATAGAATAAATCCCTAATAAATGATTTTGAAAAAACAAAAGATAAACTGACAATAATGCAAACATACGCCCACTATGGTGCGGACACAATAAATTATGCCCTACATTAAATAAAACATCTAAAAAATAATGAGTGATTTTTCTGTTGTAAAAACCACTCATATAATATAATGATATTTCTTAATGTCCGAACAGCTCCGTGAGGTGCTTGTCCATGCTGTCGGCTGCACGCCGCCCATCGCCCATGGCGAGTATCACCGTTGCGCCGCCCCTTACGATGTCGCCGCCGGCGAAGATGTCGGGGCGTGAGCTCTGCATGCCCTCGTTGACCACTATGGTGTTTTTTCTGCCGAGCGTGAGGTTCTTTATCGACTTAGGGACGAGCGGGTTAGGAGACACGCCGACAGCCACAATGACCTGGTCGGTGTCTATCGTTACCGTCTGTCCCTCGACAGGAACAGGACTTCTGCGTCCGGAGGCGTCAGGCTCACCCAACGTCATCACCTGCAGGACGGCCTGCTTGACGGCGCCGTTCTCATCAGCGATATACTCAATAGGGTTGTGCAGACAGAGGAAGTTGATACCCTCCTCCTTGGCATGTTTCACCTCCTCCAAACGAGCCGGCATCTCAACCTCTGAACGCCGGTAAACTATCGTCACCTCCGCGCCGAGACGCTTTGCCGTACGGCAGGAGTCCATCGCCGTGTTGCCGCCGCCCACCACAATGACCTTCTTGCCGATATTTATCGGTGTGTCGGTATCTGGATTGGCAGCATCCATAAGGTTCACACGGGTGAGATACTCATTGGCAGACATCACATTGATAAGGTTCTCGCCAGGGATATTCATGAAATTCGGGAAGCCCGCGCCGGAGCCTACAAAGATACCCTTGAAGCCGCTGTCCTCCAACTGTCCCACGGTGATTGTCTTACCAACGATACAGTCGGTCTGGAAATGCACGCCCATCTTTTTCAGGTTGTTGATTTCCACGTCAACAATCTTGTTGGGCAGACGGAACTCCGGAATACCGTATTTCAGCACACCGCCCACCTCGTGCAAAGCCTCGAAAACAAATACGTCATAGCCACGTTTCGCCATATCGCCGGCAAAGCTCAGTCCTGAGGGACCGGAGCCTACCACAGCCACTTTGATGCCCTTGGCGGGGGTTATCTCCGGTAGGGACATATTGCCGCTCTCACGCTCATAGTCAGCCGCGAACCTCTCAAGATAGCCGATAGCCACCGATGGCTCACGCATCTTGAGATGAATGCACATGCTCTCGCACTGCTTTTCCTGCGGACATACCCTGCCACAAACGGCGGGCAGTGCCGAAGTCTGCTTGAGCACCTTTGCAGCGGCGAGGAACTGTCCCCTTTCGATGTTCTTAATGAATGAAGGTATGTCGATATTCACCGGACACCCCTCCATACACGACGGATTAGGACAGTCGAGGCACCGCTTCGCCTCGTTCATGGCCTGTTCCTTGCTAAGGCCCTTGTTCACCTCCTCGTATCGAGTGGTGATACGGTAATCCGGAGACAGTTCGGGCATCTCCACCCTGTCAATAGCTATACGCTGCTTTGGCTTCATCGAGGCACGCAACTGCCTGCGCCAGGAAGCCTCACGGTCGGTGAGAACCTCTATTGTATCTTCGGTAGGTTCAAAGTCAACCGTTATCGTAGGCTTTGCCTCCTCCTGACTATCATCCGCAGTAGCAGCCTTGCCGAACTGCTTCTCGTAACGCTCCAGCTCCTCGCGCTCCGCCTGTTTGAAGGTGCCCATGCGTCTGAACATCTCGTCCCAGTCAACCAATGCGCCGTCGAACTCCGGTCCGTCTATGCACACGAATTTCGTCTTTCCGCCGATGGTCAGGCGGCATGCTCCGCACATTCCCGTTCCGTCAACCATTATCGTGTTGATAGAGACCTCGCAGGGGATATTGTATTTCTGCGCCATCAGGTTGCTGAATTTCATCATTATAGGAGGTCCGATGGCGAACACCTTATCTATGTGCTCCTGCTGGATGAACTTCTCGATGCCCACCGTAACGACCCCCTTCTCACCGTAGGAGCCATCATCAGTCATGATTATCAGTTCGTCGCTGTTCTCCCGTATCTCATCCTCAAGGATAATGAGCTCCTTGTTGCGCCCTGCAATGACCGACAGCACCCTGTTGCCCGCCGCTTTCAACGCCTTGATGATAGGCAGTGTGGGAGCCGCACCGACGCCGCCGCCGGCACAGATCACCGTACCATAGTTCTCTATTCTCGTGGGATTACCCAGTGGACCCACCACATCGGTGAGACAGTCGCCCACGTTGAGTTCACACAGCTTAGTGGAGGTAAGTCCCACTTTCTGTGCCACAAGGGTGATTGTTCCCTTGTCGGTATCAGCATTAGCGATAGTGAGAGGCATGCGCTCCCCCTTCGCCCCCACCCTGACGATTACGAAGTTGCCCGCCTTGCGGCTTTTAGCGATCAGCGGAGCTTCGACCTCGAAGAGGAATACCTTCTCAGAAAACTGTTTTTTGCGAATAATCTTATTCATCGTTGTTTTATAGTTATAGTCAAGGTTACAAGTAAATCATTCTTAAAAATAAATCATTCTTAAAAATTCTTGTCATCAAGCAACTCGAAGTTGCAGTATGGCACGAGCACTTTGGGCACTCTGATGCCCTCTGGTGTCTGATTGTTCTCTATTATCGTTGATACGATGCGCGGCAGAGCGAGGGCAGAGCCGTTGAGGGTATGGCAGAGTTCTATTTTCTTGTTGTCCGCCCGGCGGTAACGGCATTTGAGGCGGTTTGCCTGGTAGCTTTCGAAGTTGCTCACCGAAGACACCTCAAGCCATTTCTTCTGAGCGGCACAGAACACCTCGAAGTCATAGCAGATAGCCGAGGTGAAACTCATATCGCCGCCACAGAGACGGAGAATGCGGTACGGCAGCTCCAATTTCTGGCACAGCCCCTCCACATGAGCGAGCATCTCGTCAAGAGAGGCGTATGAGTGTTCCGGTTTGTCGATACGCACTATCTCCACCTTGTCAAACTGGTGCAGCCTGTTCAGTCCGCGCACGTCCTTGCCGTAGGAGCCGGCCTCGCGACGGAAGCAGGCAGAATAGGCGCAGCGCTTGATGGGCAGGTCTTTCTCGTCAAGTATCACGTCACGGAAGATGTTGGTAACAGGCACCTCCGCCGTGGGGATAAGATACAGGTTGTCAACATTGCAGTGGTACATCTGTCCCTCTTTGTCGGGCAGCTGCCCCGTGCCGTAGCCGGAGGCCTCGTTGACGACGTAGGGCGGCTGGATCTCAAGGTAGCCGCTTTTGCGAGCCTCCTCAAGGAAGAACGCCTCGACAGCCCTTTGCAGGCGTGCCATCTTGCCGATATATACGGGGAAGCCGGCACCTGTGATTTTCACGCCAAGGTCGAAGTCAATAAGATTGAATTTCTTACACAAGTCCCAGTGGCAGAGGGCATCCTCTGGCAGGTTTGGCATTTCACCGCCCATTTTCACGACAACGTTGTCGGCGGCATCCTTGCCTTCCGGCACGTCATCATTAGGGATGTTCGGAATTGTACAGAGCAGTTCCGTAAGTTCTTTCTGTATCTTGTCGAGCTCTGTCTCCAAAGCCTTACTCGTTTCTTTCAGTTTTGCCACGTTTTCCTTAACGCTGTTCGCCTCGTCAACCTTCTTGGCCTTCATGAGAGCTCCTATCTTTGCTGCCATGAGCCTATTCTCCTGCAAGGTCTTGTCGAGCTTCTGCTGTGTCTCACGTCTGCTCTTGTCCAAGACTATCACATTGCCGATTGCCTCCTTGGCATTGTTGAAATGCTTTTTCTCCAAGCCTTTAATCACACGCTCGGTCTCCTCGTTTATAAGTTTCAGTGTAAGCATACAATTAGTGTTTTATGTAATCAAATGCAAAATTACAAAAAATATTCGCTTGTCAGTAATAAAGATTTCATTTTTTGGCAAATTAAAAAAACAAGAAACCCAAAATCCTTGTGATTTTGGGCTTCTTGTTTTGTCAGGCTTCCGCTTCGGGCAAGACAGATACAAAGCTCTTGTTGTCTCGCCCCTTGTGGAATTTCACCACGCCATCAATCAGGGCATAAAGGGTATCATCCTTGCCCATACCCACGTTTCTGCCTGGGTTGTGCCTTGAGCCGCGCTGTCGGACTATTATATTGCCTGCAATTACCTTCTGACCGCCGAACATCTTGATGCCGAGTCGTTTGGACTCCGACTCACGTCCGTTTTTAGAACTACCTACACCTTTTTTATGAGCCATTTTTCGTTCCTCCCAATTAAGCTATTAATTCCTTTATTGTCAATAGAGTGTATTGTGAACGGTGCCCGTTGAGCTTACGATAGCCCTTTCTGCGCTTTTTCTTGAAGACGAGCACCTTATCTCCCTTTACAAGCGGAGTTACAACCTCACACACTACTTTTGCGCCCTCTACGGTGGGTGCGCCTACCTGTACTGAGCCCTCATTATCGACAAGCAGTACCTTGTCAAACTCAACAGACTGGCCTTCTTCCACATTTTTGATATGGTTGACATACAATTTCTTGCCTTGTTCAGCCTTGAACTGTTGACCGTTAATCTCTACAATTACGTACATTATCAGTTAGTTAAACGGTTTTTCCGTAAGGCGTATGGCACCTGCCATATCTTGTTTGAGCCTTTGCGGACTAAATCGGCTGCAAAATTAGTATAATTTATCCAAACAGCCAAAATTTGTGACACTTATTTTTTGTTTTTCTCAAACAAAATCACAAATCGGCATTAATAGCCTATAAGCAAGCACAATCTCAAGCAAAGTGTCAAGCAAAAGTGAACTCTTAACTCTTAACTCTTAATTCTTAATTCTTAACTCTTAATTCTTAACTCTTAATTCTTAACTCTTAATTCTTAA
>JAJPZD010000024.1 GCA_021204605.1 Prevotella sp. | reverse complement strand
TTGGTGATGATAGCAAAGGGCAACAGGCGGCAGATAGTAACCGATGCATGCAAGAAACACGGCGGCTTCTATTTAGGAAGTATCGGAGGCCCGGCTGCGGTATTGTCGATGAACTCGATAAAGAGTATCGAGTGCGTGGAATATCCGGAACTCGGCATGGAGGCGATATGGAAGATCAGGGTGGAGAACTTCCCCGCATTTATTCTTGTGGATGACAAGGGTAATGACTTTTTTGAATTAAGAGTTAAGAGTTAATAATTACACTTGTGTGTGATGTTTCTCACTCTCGGTAATTAAAGAAAACTTAATTACACCCGCTTAATCGAAACCATTGTCCTTGTCTGGGGATTTAAATAGGTGCCTATAAAGTTAATAGACTTTATGGGCATTTTTTTTGCATATGCAAATAATTAATGTGTTTATTAATGTTTCTTCGGGCAACCGGAGAATAGTTACATATATAGGTGTTTGACATAAATTGTTTTTACATACGTTTGGACACTCTCATTGATTAAATATTAAATAACTTCTTATTACTATTACTTAGAGGAAGATTTGCTGTGCAGCCCATCTTCCTCGTTTTTGTATATTATGGAATAGCCCATGCTCCTATTATTAACTCATCACCTATTATTTGCTTCAATACCTATTTTTGATTTGTTTTACAATCTATTTTCTTGTATCCCCAAAACCCGTTAAAGGGCCGTTTAACTTTAAAACTGTACAAAGATAGTATTAAAAAGTTGCAAATCCAAATTTTTATCAGCAAAAAATCAACAATTTTTCATATTTTATTATTTAATAGATTAAATTGCGCACAAAATAGTGCGAATGTGCAAAAAAATGGGCGTTCAAATAAACACGTAATGATTATCTCCGTGTTTATACATTAAATATCTATTTTTGTTTTGCATTAAAAAGCCATTTTTGAATATTGTCTTATAGTTTGTTAAAATGCTACAGACAATAAATCTATGAAAGGCAATAGAAGTTTTGAATGATATTGGGAAGGTCAATTATAGAAAAATGTGAAGAAATTTGGTGGATTGAGATAAAATAATTAATTTTGCCGCCGTAGTACGTTATTTGCGTATATGAAGTGGCATCAGATTATTGGGGGGCTGAGAGCGACACTTGTCTGATTTTAGCAAAGTGCAACTTTACAAATCTCTGGGTTGTAAGCGGTTAATCCATTAATCTTGGTATGCGTGTAAGAAATAAACGAGGGTAGGAACATAAAAAATTGACGTTGTTTTTTTCATAGGGTTTACGTCAAAGATTATCACAATGTTCCTCCCTCCTTTTAATAAAAGTCGAAATAAACATTATGATAAGTGCTCGCCTGCAAGCATTTTATTTTAATCCAAGAATCCTTGTTGTCTTAAGGCATCGAGCATTGTGGCAGACATTGCCTCATTGTCGTTTTTGGTGTATCGGATGTCGGTGAAAATTTGGGCGAGTGTCTCCTTATTGTTAATTCTGACGAACTCCCTGTTCTCTTCGAGTGATTCCTTATAGGCATAGTGCTCGTTGATATCTTCCGATGTATAGTCGTGGTATGTATCGCAATGCACGAAAGCTTCGGTGGGCAGCCGGTCGGTGAGGGGAGGCCTCTCGGCGGGCCATCCTACTGTCAGAGTGGCGACAGGCATGACGAGTTTGGGTAAATTCAGTATGTCAATGATCATCTGCGGCATGTAAACGGTAGTGCCGAGAAAGCACAAGCCGAGACCTTCTTCTTCAGCTAAGTTGCAGAAAGTCTGTGTGAAAAGGAGAGCATCTGTCGCGGCACTGATGAAAGAGAGAAAATTGCCATATCCAGGCTCTGCCTTGCGGTTACGGCACCATATACTTGCACGGTTGAAATCGGCGCAAACAGTCAGTACAATGGGCGCCTCTTTGACCATCGGCTGATTGAAGTGTGCGGGCGAGAGGGCTGCCTTAATTTCGTCGGAGCGTGTAACAACTACGCTATAGAGTTGCATATTCCCCATTGTCTGTGTGCGTGCCGCCTTGGTGAAAAGCGAGTTCAGTAGTTGGTCGCTGACTTCCTTGTCAGAATATTTGCGAATGCTACGCCGTGAGAGAATTGTATTCATAATTGCGTGGAGGGGAGTGAAGAGTTAAGAATTAAGTGTTAAGATTTAAGAAAAGGGGCTAAGATTAGTTCAAAGCCCAGTACATGCACTCGCCATATCCGGCGTCCTCTTTAACGTTGCCTCCATTGAGAAGCATGGTGGCGTGTCTGAAGGAAAGGCCCAATTGGTTTTTGCCATCACCGACCACAACCATACCCTGTCTAATCTCAACGATAGTGATTTTCTCAATCTCGACCATGTTTGTGGCTTCATTGTCTTTCGTGCGCCAATACCTAATGCGCTTACCCATGAAAATATCAACAACTTCCTTGTCGGACATTTCAGATACATTATAATTCTTTTCCATAATCTATATTTATTTTCAGTAATCTAAATTTACCATTTTCTGTTTTTGAGATACAAAGTTAGAAATTATTTCCGAAAATGTCATCTACTTTTTGAAAAATTTAAGTATTTGTTTGTTGCGTATGAAAAAGTTGGCAATTTTGGAAAACTTCGGAAAGAAACTCAAATTAGAAATTTCCTAAAAAGGACAGCAATTAAATCAAAAAAGAGTTTTCAGTTATAAAAAAAGTTTGTAATTTTGCGGTTTGAAACGGCAAAGTTTTCCGATTATGCAAGTGCCAAAGTCGGAAGCGAAATTGTCGCTTCAAAGAATGTGTACAGCATTGAAATAATACAGCAAACGAGTAAAATAATAGATAAATCTTTGAAAAACAACAACTTAAATCATGGACATCTGTAATACCTACTCATACGATGAGGCATATCAGTCGTCTTTGGAATATTTTGAAGGAGATGAGCTTGCCGCGAGAGTATGGGTAAACAAGTATGCTGTTAAGGACAGTTTCGGAAATATTTACGAGAAGTCGCCTGATGATATGCACTGGCGTATAGCGAAAGAGGTGGCACGCATAGAGAGAAAGTACAAGAATCCTATGAGTGCAGAGGATGTATTTACGTTGCTTGACCACTTCAGGTACATAATCCCGGCAGGCAGTCCGATGACAGGCATAGGGAACAACCATCAGATAGCATCTTTGTCAAACTGCTTTGTAATCGGTCTTGATGGCGATGCTGACTCATACGGAGCGATATTGCGTATCGATGAGGAGCAAGTCCAGTTGATGAAGCGTCGCGGTGGGGTGGGACATGACCTGTCTCACTTGCGTCCGAAGGGAACGCCAGTGAACAATTCCGCCCTCACGTCAACTGGCCTTGTGCCGTTTATGGAGCGTTACAGCAATTCGACCAGAGAGGTGGCACAGGATGGCAGGCGAGGAGCGTTGATGTTATCAGTGAGTATCAAGCATCCTGACAGTGAGGCGTTCATAGATGCGAAGATGACAGAGGGTAAGATAACGGGAGCCAATGTGTCGGTGAAGATAGATGATGAGTTCATGCGTTGTGCAATGGATGGTAACGACTATGTGCAACAATTCCCTGTTGACAGCAGCGAGCCTCAGGTAAGTCAGGCTATCAACGCGAGGACGTTATGGGAGAAGATAGTGCACAACGCATGGAAGAGCGCGGAGCCTGGCGTGTTGTTCTGGGACACTATAATAAAGGAGAGCATCCCCGACTGTTATGCCGACCTTGGCTTCAAGACCGTGTCCACCAATCCATGTGGTGAGATACCCCTTTGTCCGTATGATTCATGCAGGTTGCTTTCAGTGAATCTCTATTCATACGTTGTTGATCCATTCACCGAGAAGGCTTATTTTGATTTTGTCCTGTTCCGCAAGCACGTGGCATACGCCATGCGCATAATGGATGACATTGTGGATATGGAGCTTGAAAAGATAGACCAGATAATGGCGAAGGTGAAGAAAGACCCGCAGAGTGCAGAAGTGAAGGAGACGGAGTGGCATTTGTGGGAAAAGATAAAGCACAAGAGCAGTCTTGGGCGCAGGACAGGCGTGGGCATTACGGCAGAGGGCGACATGATAGCTGCAATGGGATTGCGATATGGGACACAGGAGGCCACCGATTTCTCTGTGAAGGTTCACAAGGCCCTTGCATTGGCGGCCTATCGGTCATCGGTGGAGATGGCTAAGGAGCGTGGTGCGTTTGAGATATACGATGCAAAGAGGGAGGAGAGCAACCCGTTCATCAACCGCATCAAGGAGGCAGACCCACAATTATATTATGAAATGAGAGAACATGGCAGGCGCAACATAGCCTGCTTGACGATAGCCCCGACAGGCACTACCAGTTTGATGACGCAGACTACGAGTGGAATAGAGCCTGTATTCATGCCCGTTTACAAGCGCCGCCGTAAGGTTAATCCGAATGATGCTGAAGTCCATGTGGATTACGTTGATGATGTAGGAGATTCATTCGAGGAATACATAGTTTACCACCACAAGTTTGTAGAGTGGATGAAAGTCAACGGCATAGACACTGATAAGCAATACAGTCAGGAGGAGTTGGATGCGTTAGTAGCCCGCTCACCTTATTATAAAGCGACCGCCAACGATGTTGACTGGCTGATGAAGGTGAGAATGCAGGGGGCGATACAGAAATGGGTGGATCATAGCATCAGTGTTACAATCAACCTGCCCAACAATGTTGACGAGGCTCTCGTGAACAGGCTTTATGTAGAGGCATGGAAATCAGGTTGCAAGGGGTGCACCGTTTACAGAGACGGTTCTCGTTCTGGTGTGATGATCTCGATGGAGAAAGAGAAGAAAAAAGATAAGGAGAAGGTAACCGTTAATGAATTGCCTCTTTGCAGGCATCCAGAGGTTACCGAAGTGCGTCCTCAGACCCTTGAATGTGATGTGGTCCGTTTCCAGAACAACAAGGAGAAGTGGGTGGCGTTTGTAGGCCTTCTTGACGGTTATCCTTACGAGATATTCACTGGTTTGCAGGATGATGATGAGGGTATAGTGTTGCCGAAGACGGTAGTAAAGGGAAAGATTATAAAGCACAGGGACGAGGAGACCGGTAAGAGCCGCTATGACTTCCAGTTTGAGAACAAGAGGGGTTACAAGACCACGGTGGAGGGACTTAGCGAGAAATTCAATCCTGAGTACTGGAATTATGCGAAACTTATTTCTGGGGTGTTGCGTTATCGTATGCCGATAGAGAATGTTATAAAACTTGTCAGCTCATTACAGTTGAAGAGTGAGAGCATCAACACGTGGAAGAACGGTGTGGAGCGTGCCCTGAAGAAATATGTGCTTGATGGAACAGAGGCTACGGGGCAGAAATGCCCTGTTTGCGGACATGAGTCTTTAGTCTATCAAGAAGGTTGCCTAATCTGCAAGAACTGTGGAGCCTCACGTTGCGGATAAAACAAAAAATAACATGCGGCTTAGTTCAAGTTACATCAGCCTTGACCGTATCCGTTTCCATGGCTATCACGGTGTTGACCCGCAGGAAAGGGTTGTCGGTGGCGAGTATGTAGTCAGCATACGTGCTAAGTACGACGTGTCGAAGGCTATGGAGAGCGATGATGTCGCTGATACGATAAACTACGCAAGGATATATGAAATCATAGATAAGAAGATGCAAGAGCCATCCTGTCTGCTTGAGAATCTTGCAGGCAGGATAGGCAAAGGCATACTTGCGGAGTTGCCGAAAATAGAGGAGTTGGAAGTGAGAGTAGAGAAGAAAAATCCTCCTTTGGGAGGAGAAGCGCATGGCTCTGCGGTGGATTTACATTTAATAAATGATAAAACTTTTTGACTATCCAGAGTTTTTTGATAAAAATAACTACCTTTGTAAAGAAAATAGCGTCAATGAGCAGAAAGATAATATTGATACTATTGGCGTTCATGTCGTTCACAGTATCGGCGTATAGTGCGGGCAAGCAGTTTACGTTGGTAATAGATGCGGGGCATGGCGGGAATGATGTAGGAGCGAAGGGCTCATTCTCTTACGAGAAGAACATCAATCTGAAAGTGGCATTGGCTTTCGGTCGTTATGTGGAGAAGAACTGTAGCGATGTGAGGGTGATATACACCCGCAAGACTGATGTGTTTATACCTCTCCATGAGCGTGCGAGCATAGCCAACAAGAACAATGCAGACGTGTTTATCTCGATACACACCAACGCCCTCCCTGCCGGGCGCACGGCAAGAGGGGTTGAGACATACACCATGGGAATGCGCCGTTCAGACGAGAAACTGAGTGCTGCAAAGAGAGAGAACTCTGTGATTATGATAGAGAAGGACTACAAGGAGCATTATGAGGGGTATGACCCGAACTCGCCTGAAAGCACTATCATGTTTGAGTTCATCAACGACCAGAACATGGCGCAGAGTATAGAGCTTGCTAAGTACGTACAGAGCAGTATGTGCGGCACGTTAGGTCGTGAGGACAAGGGCGTGAAGCAGGATGTTTTCTTGGTGCTTAGGGAGACATCGATGCCGGCATGTCTTATAGAGCTTGGCTTTATAACGACACCCGATGAGGAGAAGTTTCTCAACGACAATGACAATGTGGAAAAGATAGCCAAAGCGATATACCAGGCTTTCGTGCAATACAAGAACAAGCACTCTGCTGGTGGCTCACCGGTTTACTTAGCTTCTTCTGATGACAATGGCAGCAAGAAGAATTCCTCGTCGTCGAAAGAAAATGTGGAAAAGGACAGCAAGAAGAAGCAAGGCGCGAAGAATGAGGATAAGGGTGAAAAACCGGTAAAAAAAACAAACTCGTCGAAGTCGGAAACCAAGAACGTGCCGGTGTTCAAGGTGCAGATTCTCGCCGTGAGTAAGCCGCTAAGCGTGGGTAGCAGTCTGTTGAAGGGATTGGAAGATGTAGATTCGTATAGTGAGAACGGGCTCTATAAATATACCTACGGAGCGTCTGCCGATTACAACGAGATATACCGTCTTAGGAAGTCAATATTAGACAAGTTCCCGGAGGCGTTCATCATAGCATTCAAGAATGGGGAGAAGATGGACGTTAACCAGGCTATAAGTGAGTTTAAGTCAAACAAGAAATAGTTATGAAGCAATACAACAAAGAGATAAAGATTGCGCTTGTGGCAGTATGCGGATTGGTGATACTGTATATAGGCATGAGTTTTCTGAAGGGATTGAATCTCTTTTCATCAGCCAACACTTACTTGATATTGTTCAAGGACATCAGTGGATTAGCTTCGTCAAGTCCAATTTATGCAGATGGGTATAAAGTTGGAGTGGTGAACGATATAGTTTTTAATTATGATAATCCGGAATACATAACCGTTGAGGCTGGTATTGACAAGCAGTTGAGCATACCGAAGGGCAGCAGAGCAGAGATAGTTAGTGATATGCTGGGTAATGTAAGGGTCAATTTGTTGCTTGCCAATGCAACGGAAGAACAATTAAAACCCGGAGATACCATACAGGGAGTGATACAAGGAGGAGCATTGGGTAAGTTGGGCGACATGATGCCATACGTGGAAAGCATGTTGCCGAAGTTGGATTCAATACTTTACAGTCTGAACCAGTTGCTTGCTGACCCTGCGTTAGCACAGTCGTTACATAATGTTCAGACTATTACGGGCGATTTGACAGCAACAACCAACTATTTAAATACGATGCTTGCAGAACTCAACAGTAGCGTACCAGGAATGGTGGAGCGTGTCAATGGTGTATTGGACAATGCAAATACATTGACTGCAAACCTGACTACGATAGATGTGGCGGGCACAGTGGCAAAAGCAGATGCAACCTTAGCCAACGTCGCACAGTTCACCGCACAGCTCAACAGTATGGAAGGCACAATCGGACTACTGTTGCGTGACCCTGCCTTATACAACAACCTGAGCAGTACGATGAGCTCCGCTGATTCCCTGCTTATCGATCTTAGGGCGCATCCGAAGAGGTACGTGCATTTCTCGTTGTTCGGACGAAAGGACAAATAACGCAAAAATGGCGTAATTTAGAAAATATCCAAATAGGGGTGAATGTGGTTATAGAGTATAATAAGGCACAAATGCTATTAATATAGATAACTTTTCGCCAAAGGATTTGCATATTTTGTTTAAAGGAGGGATAATCTGGTTTGAT
This sequence comes from Prevotella sp., assembly GCA_021204605.1. Lineage (GTDB taxonomy): Bacteria > Bacteroidota > Bacteroidia > Bacteroidales > Bacteroidaceae > Prevotella. Next base: position 1,871 of record JAJPZD010000024.1, on the reverse strand, counting down.
TTTACAAATTATTAAATATCAAATACATACACATATACAAGACATTTTATTACTGTATAAATTAAAAGCATGGCATAAAGTATTAAATTTATTGCATTTATGAATTCGATAGATAAACAGATAAAAAAATAGCGTTTTTTGTTTGTGGATTTTTTGCGAAATTTGCATAGGAAAAATGAAAAGCAGAAAATGGTATAATCTTATTTGATATGCATAAAAAACCCCATGCTCTGTGGGAGGATTGTCTTTCAATCATAAGGAATAATGTCACGGAGCAACTGTATAATACATGGTTCAGTCCGATTGTGTTCGAATCGTACAACGAGTCGGACAGGACATTGGTCATACAAGTACCCAGTCAGTTTGTATATGAGTACTTGGAGGAGCACTATGTGGGGTTGTTAAATAAGGTGCTCCAACGCTGTTTTGGTCCACAGACGCGGCTGAACTACCGTATTATGGTTGACAAGACACACCACATCACCAACGATGTGGAGGGGATGCAGGTCACAACCGCCGAGAGGCGAAGAAACAACACCACACGTGGAAATGAACCGCCGACCGTGCTCGATGCGGCGCAGCCTCAGCCGTTAATATCCAACCTTGATCCGACAAGGACATTCGAGACATTTGTGGAGGGCGACAGCAATAGGTTGCCGCGTTCGGTGGGATTGTCAATCGCAGAGCACCCCCAGACCAACCAGTTCAACCCGATGTTCGTTTACGGCCCGTCAGGTTGCGGAAAAACGCACCTGCTGAACGCCATCGGCATGCGCACGTTAGAGGAGTACCCTGATAAGCGTGTACTGTATATCAGTGCGAAACTGTTTCAGGTGCAATATTCGAAAGCAGTGGTTGGCAACAGAACACCGGACTTCATAAATTTCTACCAGACGATAGATATGCTGATTGTGGATGACATACAGGAGTGGGCCACGGCGACAGCGACGCAGGATACGTTTTTCCATATCTTCAATCATCTGTTTAGAAACGGCAAACGCATAATCCTTGCAAGCGACCGCCCTCCCGTTGACCTTGCGGGATTGAACGAGCGACTGCTTACAAGGTTCTGCTGTGGACTTATCGCAGAGCTTGAGAAACCAGATATTCAGCTTTGTATCAACATCCTGCACCGCAAGATAAAGAGGGAAGGCCTGAGCATACCGGATGATGTGGTTGACTTCATTGCCAGGAACGCTAATTTCAGCGTGCGCAACTTGGAAGGTGTGGTCAACTCCCTGCTTGCTTTCTCGATAACGTACAACTGCGAAATAGACATGCCATTAGCGGAGAAGGTGATAAAGAGCACTGTAAGCATAGAGGACAGCCCTGTCACCGTGGATGACATACTCAACAAGGTGTGCGCCCATTTCAAGGTATCTCAGTCGGCAATCGCAAGCAAAAGCCGCAAGCGTGATTATGTGCTGGCTCGGCAGGTGTCGATGTACCTTGCAAGGAAATACACTAAGATGCCTGATGCGCGTATCGGGCGACTTGTAGGCGGGCGCGACCATTCCACCGTGATACACAGTTGCACTCAGGTGGAGCAGCGTCTGAAAACAGACAAATTGTTCAGCAAAGAGATAGCGGGTATAGAAAATTCGTTCAAGATGAGAAAATAGAAAAGATTGCAGTATTGCAGTCTTTTTGTTTGCAACGATATGAAAAACGTTGCAGCTTCTTAATGAAAATTGTCCTTGCTATAAAGCAATAAAAGCGATAATATAGGTTACTTTTGATAAAATGATGACATAAATATAAAACAAAACACTTTGAATAGATTTTATTTCGTATATTTGCACTATAAAATCTTAACATTAATCATTAAAAAAACAAAAATTTATGAAAATTTTGTAGTAATCTTTTTATGC
>JAJPZD010000160.1 GCA_021204605.1 Prevotella sp. | reverse complement strand
TCGTGACCTCCTGCGTGACAGGCAGGCATTCTAACCAACTGAACTAACGCACCTTCGAACAGCCCATTATTTGCGGTTGCAAAAGTATTAATATTTTTCTTTATCACCAAGAATTTCACCTACTTTTTATAGAAAAAGTTGCATGAGCAGCGCACTGTGATAGTTCCTTCCATCAAAGAGCCATTCCTTAAGCTCGCTTGTCTTGACAAAGCCGCTTTTCTCAAACAGATTTATCGAATCGATGTTCTCCTTGTCAATACATACGTACAACTGGTGTAGGTGAAGCAGCTCCAACGCATATCTTTTTACCATCTCCATTGTGGCTAATGCATAGCCATGATTTCTCAAGTGTTGTCTTATCACAATGCCGATCTCTGCCCTAAGGTGCCTTGGATCAAAGTCTATTATGTCAACGATGCCCACTACGTTTTCTTGACCGTCTTCAATCATCAAGCGTACCTGACGGTCGGCATAGATGTCATTCTTCGAAGTGCTGACATACTCGCACAGGACATATCGTGAATAGGGTACGTTTGTTGTACTGACATTCCACAAGGTCGGGTCGTTCTCTATACTGTAAAGTGTGTCAAGGTCTTCGGGCTCCATCGCTCTAAGATGTACGGACGGCAGTGTTTCCATGTCTTGGCTGTTTTTGGTTTAAAGTCATTTCCTGTATGTTATTGCCTTATTACTTCCTTATCGGTGATAATCATGTCATGGGTCGGGTGGTATGTTCCGATCAGTAGGTTGGGATTGTCGTTTTTTGAGAAAATATCAAGAATTGTTCCGTATTTATACGCACTGATGTCATACACAGCGTAGGTGGCAGGGTGTATGTCAATATCTCCAACGAAATGGAGATGCCCATCTGGAACAGTTGCCTCATCACATACGTAGAATTGGGCGTTAAGTCCGTTGTGGTCGGCTATACTGCGGCATTTCGCCAAGTTGCTTTCTGTGCCGAAAAACAGGTATGAAGGTATCGTTCTTTCTTTGTATGGAAAAAAACCGAGGGTTTTCTTGATCTGTTCTGACCACATACTTATGAGGGCTAACATGGCTTTCACATATATCGCCGCCTTTATCGGGATGTTTATCCAAAAGCTCAGATGACCATAATGCTTTCTGAAAAAGATAATCATCGCCTGATAGAATACGTGGACGTACCTGAATGACGACTTCTCCGTACTTTCTCCCTTGTAGTGCAGTATCTTCACAGGAACGTACCAGTTCTCATAACCGCCTTTCAATAGCCTGTACGACAGGTCTATGTCCTCTCCATACATGAAAAAGTCCTCGTCAAGAACGCCTACCTTATTCAATGCTTCCCTCCGCAGCATGATGAAAGCTCCACTTATCACTTCTATCTGCTCCGCCTCGTCCCACGGTAGATAACCCATATAGTATTTCCCGAAACGCCGGCTTTGGGGAAATCTGGCGCATAGACCGCACATCTTGTAGAATGCCACCATTGGCACCGGAAGACCCCTCCGGCTCTCCAAGGCGGAACTGCCATCGCATTTCAGCATCCTGACTCCTATCCCGCCCGCTTTCTCATGTGTTTCCATGAATTTAAGACATTCTTTTATGGCGTTTTCACCAACAAAGGTGTCCGGATTTATCAACAGCACATATTCGCTTTTACTGCGGTTTATTGCTAAGTTGTTGGCCCGCGCGAAACCATAGTTGTGCTTGCTGGTTATTATCTTGATGTCTTTGTTCCTCTTCTTTAGATATTCCGCAGTATTGTCCTTTGAGTGGTTATCTACAATGATAATCCTGGCTTCTATACCTTCGATGGCTCGCCTCACGCTGTCAATGCACTGCTGAATGTAATATTTTACATTATAACTTACTATGATAACCGACAGTTTCATTCCTTCTCTCTTGTTTCGGATATGCACCTGCCCTTGCTCGGATATATGAAAGGCAGACAAATAAGTCCTATTATCGCCATGTAGCCAAACGTAACGTTCATGAATTGGTAATATAATATGGTGTTGACCACCATTGGCAAGCAGAGCGACAACATCCTCATACTGCCTAATTTCCTCAGCCCTTTCTCTCGTGTAGCAACTAAGATTTGGTGTATCTTGGCGAATTTGAACAGCCTTAGCGAAAGGGGTATCAGACAGATTGTCAACAGCTCCATAATGGATGTCAGCAAAAACTCCACGTTCTTGTTTTCACTAAGGTCTCCAGGCAACAATGTCTCCGTCTCGTATATTATCACCACTGACACTGCCACGATAATGGATGCGAGAAGCTCTGCCCTCAATATGTTTATCGTTTTCTTCATCCTGATGTGCGGCTTTATGCTTTGTTAAATGGTATTCGGTTTATTATCGACCGACCCAATGTCACCTCGTCGGTATATTCCAGCTCGTTGCCCACGGATATGCCTCTCGCTATCACCGACAGTCTTATGTCTATACCAGTGAGTTTACGGGATATATAGAAATTTGTCGTGTCGCCTTCCATAGTGGGACTAAGGGCGAGAATCACCTCGTTTATTCCGCCTCCTTTCACTCTCTCTACCAACGTGTCTATCTCTATATCTCCCGGCCCGATGCCGTCCATAGGGGATATTATCCCTCCCAGTACATGATACAGCCCGTTGTACTGCTGCGTGTTCTCTATCGCCAACACGTCCTGTACATTTTCCACCACGCAGACAATACTATGGTCTCGGCGTGGTGCTGAACAGATAGTGCATATCTCAGTATCGCTGATGTTGTGGCACAACTTGCAATATTTTATCTCCTGACGCATCTGGCTGATCGTGTTCGCAAACCGCTCCACCTTGTCCTTGTCCTGCCTTAGCATGAACAGCACTAACCGCAATGCCGTCTTCTGCCCTATACCAGGCAGACTCGCAAACTCTGAAACTGCTTTCTCAAATAGTTGTGACGGATATTGGTTCATTATAATCTTTTGTTTTTCGTCCTTGCAAATCTTTTGCCGACAAGAGAAATGAATGCTCTCTTTATAATTCCCAAGTGCAGCTGATTTTTCTGCAAAGTTAATGCAACTTGCGCAAATTACAAAACAAAAGATAGTGAAACAAGTTTTTGTTCTTATTTTCGACACTGCATAGGCTATAAAAGGTATTGTTCTACTTTACCCTCGTCTTTTACATACTTGCGAAACTTGAGTTTCTTATTTTATCAACAAATTGATAGGGATAAGATGTGGGTAATAACTTTCCTTGCCTGTTTTTGTGATAGGCGATAGGTCTAACTCTCCGATTTCAGGATATATCCCTAATTCTATGCCATATACTAAATATAGGGGAGAGTCTTTCTTGGTTACGAACATATTCTGCTGTTCCGCTCCTGCTACAAGGTTTGGACCCTTGCCGTCAACATAGAATACCTTGTACAGTGTACTCTTGTTGTGGATTATCACATATTTGGCATTTGTGAAACCTTCTACCAATTGCAAAGTGGCTCCTGTCGCATTAAGGGCAATACCCACCTTGCCTGTCTTTTTCATCTGTGCAACGGCATTCTCAAAATGTACTCCCTCTCGTGTGATGCATAGTGCCAATTCTTTTGTTTTCACAATAGGTTCAATGTTCCTGACCTCTGGAAGAACATCGCTCGGATCTTGACCCAACCGGCACCTTTCTACATAGAACCTCTGTCTCAGCTCTTCCAATAGCGCATCATTTTCTTCCTCATAATTCCTGTCCAATGCCAACGAGAAAATCCCCTCTCTTGCGTATGGAGTGTACATCTTTCCAAGTACATCCTGAAAATGCTCCTTTATATACGCCTCACCATCCACTCCGGGACGGGCACGCATGGCGTAGAAGTCATAGCTCTCCTGCAGCCACTCTTGTATCTCACCACGGAATATCTCCCGCACTTTTCCCTTCCATTCCGCCTTCTGTGAACTGTTGTTCCGCGCATACAACGACAACACGAAAAGGAAATTCACGTCATAGTGAAACAGCAGCAGCGTGTCCCGGTCAAACAGCCTGTTCTCAAACTGCCTTCTGCTGCGCTTGTTATGACGACGGTCGGTCTTCTCTATGCCATCGTCGGAGTAGTCGAATCTCTCGCTGTCCATCTTCGCACTGATGAAAAAATTGGGGATTATGTTGTAGCCCTCCGTAATATCATCGCGCAGGCGGAACTCTGTCGCTCGCCTCGTGCCGTCATCGAAAATGCCTAAGTTCCACTGTATCACGTTCCGGGCGTACGTGTATTGCTTATACACTGACTCGTCCGTCAGCTCATGACCGATCTTGTAATACTTGCTGTCTCCAATGTAGTAGGTGCGCTTTGCCTCTCCGTCAATAAGACTTTTGGCGGTGTATAGGTGGTCAACTATCTTCCCATCCTCCTGCTCCTTCTTCATACCGTCTGGCAACGGGTTGTCGCCAATCAGCTCGTCGATTATCGCCTCGAATACAATATAGAAGTTCTTCACCAACAGGTATTCCCTCTGCTCCGTGTTGATATATACCTGGCGGGCCTCATCGAAAAAGGCATAGCACAGCCGCCACAGCTCCAATGCCTTGTCGGAAAAGTACTTGTATTTTATCTGCAACAGCCGCGTCGTGCCGTAGCCCCTCAGGTATGTCTCCATCTGCTTTCCCGTTATCAACTGGAAATGACAGTCTATGTCCTTCGCAAAACCGTAGGTGTCTCCTATGTAGTTAAGTATCGAGAAGAATATCACCAACAGCTCCTCGTCGAAGTTCACCTGACGCTTCCTGTTCACTGGATTAAGATACACAGGACGGCCGCCTTGCACTATCGCACCCGTCGTGCCTATCGTGCGCGTCCAGTTGATCTTGTTGTAGCCGGAATGTATGTTCCTCAGTATGAAAAAAATGAAATTCCGGTTGTCGTGGTTGAACTGTATCAACGACAGCAAGATGTCTAAATAGGTGTTGCTAAGCCTGCGCCGACCACTTCCCACATGGGCGATGTTCTGATAATATACTATCGTCGTGTCGTTGCCCTTGTCGTTCTTGTAAACCACAATGGCACGGTATATCCACACTGCGAACTTATAGATGAAGTCCTTCTCCTCCTTGCTTAACACCTCGCTACCATCGAGGTTTATAATGTCCTCCGGCCGGTGCCTGCCGAAAACCATCTCCGGACCGTCGCCCGCCAACTCTCCGCCCTTTAGCAACACCTTGGGTAGTATAAACACGCAGTCTCGCAACTTGACGTTGTAGTAATAACCGACATACTGTATCGACACCTTGCCCTCGATATTCGTCATGGCTTCTATACCCTCAAGCTCATCCCTAACATCGGATAACTCATACTGGTATTCTTCTATCAGGACCCTCATGCGTGTTTGTTCTGGTGTGTGTTTATTAATGCGTGCCTTCCTCGTCCTAAACCTACGCCTCAGCTCCGGCCTTCACTTCCGTTCCGCCATTATCGACTTCCCCGGCGTTTCCAACTGCCTTTTCCGACTCTAATTTCAGATTCCTGAGGAACATCCTCACTTTCCCGACTACAACATCGCCTTTACCATCATAAAACTTGTCAAAGGAGAGCTTGCCGTTGTCATCTCTGTCCTTGAAAATCTCATCGTCAAAACCGTAGTCCTTGAATACGTCATTCCATAGGTAGAATATCACCTTGCTCACAAATGTCTCCGCTCTTATTATGCCTTCTCGGTCTGACTTGCAGAAGAAAAATCCTAACTGCTTGTCCTCAGAGCTCGTGGTGTCAATGACTATCTTGTTGATCTTCTGTATGAACTCCCACCAGTCGTATCTCTCCCCATCGGCATCAATCTTCCACTCCAATTCTTTTTTGGTGTCTCTATCCTCTCCCTTCGCTATCGGTATGTATTTCCAGTCCCAACGACGCTTGAACGCCGAGTCTATCGGAAACAGACTCTGGTCGCTCGTGTTCATCGTGGCACGGATATAGAAATTTTTAGGCAACAGCAGCTCCTCTCCTCGCTTTATCTTCGGATAACCGTCAATCTCAACTCCATCAAACGCCTCTCCAAGATATTTCTGCAAGTCCTTGTCCGCACGTATAGCATATTCCGAATATCCATTCCCATCCCTGTCCAACAACTGGAACAAATCCCCGAATATCTGCGCACAGTTCCCACGATTGATCTCCTCAATAACCAGAAACTCCGGCTCATCTAAGCTCTTCCACGCATCAACATACGCTTGAAGGAATGACTGAGGCACAAACTCATAGACAATAGTCTCCTCGTCCTTCCCAACAGCGTTTTTCACCCCTGTTTTCCTCATCGTCGGTTTATAACAACCTACAAAAGTCGAGTAATCACTGTCTGGATGGAAAGTCGTTCTAACTACTCTCCCTTGCTTCTCCAATGCCTTTGTCTCAAGTTTCACACTATGCGATTTTCCCGTTCCGGGAGCACCATAATAAATTTGCTGATAATTTTCCGATAGTTCTAGTTCTTCTAAATCTTTGTCTTTATCATCGTTGTCTGCTTCTGTTTTATTTGTAATATAGACATCGAAAATCCCATCATTGGATTTCTTTATATGTAAATCGGAGAAACCACCTGCAAGATAATTACGTATTGTAAATTTTCCGTCAACAGTTTTTCCTGAATTATCTACATATTCTATGTCTTTTATTAAACCGTTGAAATAAAATCTCGTATCAATTTTTTTATTTTTCTTTTCTTGATCCTTTCGAATATTCCATTTTTGTGTAATAGTGTCAATAGGGTTACCATTTTCAGAAAAAACAGCATCCAAAAATAATAATTGATTAATTACAAATTCTTTGGAATAAAATATTTCTTTATGTGTGGCAGAACAATCGAATTTTCGTGGTAATATTGAAGCAATAAATAAAATAGCTTGACTAAGATTTTCTTTATTAAATCTTACAGTTATTTGTTCATCATATCCCTTAAAATAACTATAGAAATCATTGTCAAGGAATAAATCAGTGTTTTTAGCATCACCAGCACCTCTTGTGCGATAACTGGCATTTGTATCAGAAATTCGTTTTACAATCTCGTCCATATTATTCATGAATTATTTTGTTTGTTATTAGATAATAAAGTATGGCATATACAGTATTTACACTGACGGCATTACCAGCTTGTCTGTATAAAGCGCCATCAGAAACTCCAGCGTTTCTACCGTTAGAAGCAAAATCATTTGGAAATCCCTGTAGCATAAAAGCTTCTTCAGGGGTTAACTTTCTTATTTGAAGTTTTGCTAATTCTTCTTTTGACATGGTCAAAACAGGATTAATCAAGCCTTTTGAATCAATGAAATCTTGACTATAATAGTTATCTTGACATGCCCGATGCATTTTATGCATTGTTGCTGTAAGAGGACGTGCAATTTTCATGTTAATATCTGATTTTGATTTGAAATTTGCCGAACCGTCTGCCAACAAAGTTGGTTTAATCTGATCTGATAAGAAATATTTAAGAGGAACATCTTTTGATAACAAACTTGTAACGTCATCATAATAGAAAACAGATGTTTTCATATATACTTTATCAAACATATTTGCTATGCTCTTAGCATTAAATAAATATTGAAAACCGAATTGAACTTTTTCTTTCGTTGCAAATATTAAAACTCTATTTCGGGTTTGTGGAAGATGAAAATCTGCTGTGTTAAATATATCATAAAAAACATGATATCCAATATTTTCAAGTTCATATATTATACGTGCAAAAGTTTGACCTTTGTCATGCGTAACAATATTTTTAACATTTTCCAATAGTACATATCTTGGCTTACATATATTAATAATGTCCATAATGCGGAAAAACATCTGCCCTCTGTCCTCATTAAAACCAGCCTGTTTCCCCATCATGCTGAATGTCTGACACGGAAAACCTCCTGTAAGCAATTCAAAAGGAGGCAAATCTTCAATTCTTTTACTATCTTTTGTAAAAGTTACAATATCTCCCAAAGGTATTTCATTATTTGTAGGATGATAATTTGCACAATATGTATCTATTGCTTTTTTATCTATTTCTGAATATCCCACACTTTGAAAATCCATGATTTTATCATGGGTTAATAAATCCATTGCACGACGGAAACCTCCAATTCCAGAAAAAAGTTCTAAATGTCTCATCCTAAGAATTTTATTATTCCTTTACCAATCGCTTTTGCTAACTTTACAGGAACTGCATTCCCTACTTGAGCATACCATAGATTTTGTGAACCTGTAATTATATAATCATCTGGAAATGTCTGTATTCTTGCAGCTTCCCTCGGACTTAATCCACGTGCTTCCCATGGATGAATATACATATTACAGTCATATTGCATATGTGAAGTTATTGTTTTACATATCTGTGTTTCATCAAGCTTAAAGTATTTATCTTTAAAAATGTTGTTTCGTCTTTTGTATGGCATGATATCGGATATAGACTCATGAAGTGAATTAGCACCTTGTGGAAGTCTTCGGTAAATCTCAATATCTCGCTGATTATTGTAACGATTCTTGTGATTGTATAATTTGTTTATTTTTTTATCCCCATTTATAAATCTGTAAAAATCATTTTCAATATAAGAAAAATCACAAACGGTAAATCCCGATTCCTCACATTCGGTTTCAATTAAACCTTTGTTCTTTTTGGATTCCAAATGAGGTAATCCTTGTAATGCATCTTTTAGAACAAAAGGTTTCCTTTTATTTTGATTAATCTCTGAAAAAATTTCTTCTGGTGATAAATCAATTCTATTCCCAATCATAATAAAACGCTCTCTATTTTGAGGTACGCCAAAATCTTGAGCTTTTAATATAGCATATCCATACTTGTAATCTTCACCCAAATATTCTCTCAAACCATTTTTTATTTCATCAATTTTTTTCATCATCCCTTTTACATTTTCCATAATGAAAAACTTTGGCCTGGTGTGATTAAGGAATATAAGGAATTGCTTGTATAAAATATTTCTTGGGTCATCAAGTATTCGTTGCCTATTGGCCATGGAAAAACCTTGACAAGGAGGACCGCCACAAACCAATGTGACATCAGACAATAATTCGGAATATTTATCTATATTTTGGTTAAGATCTTTTATATCACCTACAAAATAATGGTCATCACTTAAATCGTGATTGACTTTATATGTATTACAGAATTGTTCTTTTATTTCATTTACAAAACAGGGGATAAAACCAGCCTGTTGAAGACCAAGACTTAATCCCCCACAGCCGGCAAACAAATCGACAAAAGTATATTTCCTTTCCACAGTTTTACAAATTCAAAGTGTTTAGAAACGCTCAAAATACAAAATGTAACTTTCAAATACGTATTTATTGGACTTTGCAAAGTTAAACAATAAATCCTATATTTCAAAGAGGTAAATCCTAAATCGGCTGATTTCAGGCTTAATACGCCCTAATGCCACGCCCATCCGTCTTCCCTCTTATCACAATGCAAAATTAAAAACAAGATATGCCAAATTGCGGCACACCTCTCATGTTTTCTCTTAAAAAAAATAAAATCATCTATCTCTTTCTTCATTTGTGAAACATTATTGAAAAACCAGGCGGTTAACCTTTTGAGTTAACCGCCCGATTGTTAAGGAAATTCTTTTGTCGCTGTCGGGCTTATAATAAGATTTGTCAGTCTTATTATTTCGCCTTTGGCACCAAATACTTAAGAATATGCATGAAAAAATTTACCCTTTGCAAAGGTGTCAACACAGCCAAATGGCTTAACATTTCTTCCTTGCTTTCACATGACAGTAAGAGTTCTAATCGTTTCTTATTAGTCATCCTCTCTGTACCACCACTACCTGGTAGCATGGTACTCTTTCCTTTCCGTCTGTTCATAACATATATATTAAAAATAATTTCTCCTTTCGCTATATTAATAGTGTTTACATTCGCTTTCAGCCGCACAAAGACTCCCCCTTACGGGGATTTAGAGGTGCTTCATACCCCGCCAGGCTTCCCCCCTCCCGTGTGGTATACACAGCTGACGCGGCCGCCGGGAGACTCGGTGTTGCTGTCGGGGGGGGGCGGAGGAGTAAAAAAAAATGGGGGGGGGGGGGGGGG